>NZ_CANPWG010000058.1 GCF_947581915.1 Candidatus Palauibacter scopulicola | reverse complement strand
TGCCGAGGACCGGGCCGCCCCGGAAGTCGGCGGCGGGCGGCGTGTCTATCGGTCGGGCGGGTCGGGGGCGATGCCCGCGCTCACCCGCTCGGGCACGAGGTCGATCGTCACCGTGCCGGCCAGGGCTTCGGGCAACTCGGCGCGCACGGGATAGGAACCCGTCGTCTCGAAGGAATTCGGGATGTCGACCGTCACGCGCACGTCGCCCGGATCGAGTCCGTCCACGACGGCCGCGGGTCCGGTGACGGCCACGGTGATGGAGGGCGGATCCACCGCGGCCATGAGGGCGCGCGGGCCCGTGGTGACGACTTCGACCGCGAACAGGCGGGTGCGGAGAGAGTCCACATCGACGGTCGCGATCACGGTGGCGGGCTCGACCGAGAGCCCCGCGAGATCCGGCGGCAGGGCGATCTCGAGTTGCTGGGTCACGCGCGAGGAGACCGCGCCCACCTCGAGCGTGGCGGTCGTCACCTCGGAGACCTGGTTGACGAAGGACGCCGGCCCCTGGAGCCACACGCTGTCGGGGGCGACCTGCATGCCGACGACCAGCACGCCCGCCGCCGCCCTCGCGTCCGTCCGTCCGGAGACCGCGACCCACTTCCCCACCCGCTCCTCCAGATACGCGGTCACGGCTCCCGGAGAGACGCCCACGGGATCGAGTCCGAGCTGGCGGTCGTAGATGACCTCCGAGGCCGAGAGCGGGACCTGGACCACGGTGTCCTCGACCTGGTCGAGAACCTTCCGGATCACGGGCCGCTCGAAGCGGGCGGCGAACATCTGGTTCCAGCGGCCGCGGAAGGTCGTCGTGATCTCGGCGGGCCGCACCTCCCGCAGACTCCACGCGGAATCGCTCACCTGGATCTCGAGCAGCGTCGACACCGGCTGCTCGGCGATCTCGGCGTCGGCCGACACGCTGAGCCAGAGCAGCACCGACAGCACGATCGCCGCGACCTTGTAGGGCCAGTTCTTCGTGAACGCGCTCTTGAAATCCATTCAGCCGTCTCCTGGCGCCTGCCCGTTGCCGGGGGTCGGGGGAACCGTGTCGCGGACGGCGTCCCTGGTGAGATCCGCGGTGGCCGAGTCGGGCGGCGTCCCGGCCACGATCACGGAGACGAACCCCTCTCCCCGGAGGGCGGCGCCGGGGTCCGGGCTCTGAAAGATGACGCGTCCCTGCACCCCGGGGGCCTCGGCCTGGTAGCGGATGGCGCCCAACTGAAGGTCGACCTCCTCGAGGATGAGCGCGAGGTCGTCGACGTGGCGCCCGTGAAGGTCGGGAACGGAGACGATCGCCTTCCCCTGGCTGACGAAGAGCCGGACGCGGGCGGGTAGAGGGAGGCTCGTGCCGGCGGGCGGCTCGGTGCGGATCGCGCCGGCGACGGTGCTCTCGTCGGTTTCCTCGATATCGATGTCGAAGCCGAGACGGGTCAGGAGGGTCGCGGCTTCGCGGCCCGGAAGGCCGGCGAGATCGGGCACGCGGCGCGTTTCGATGCCGGCGCTCGTCGTGAGCACGATCGTGTCCCCGGCACGGGCGAACTGGCCGGGGAGCGGCCGCTGGGCGACGACGGCGCCGGCGGGAATCTCGCCGTGGTGGAGACGGCCCTGATCGGTGGAGACGAGCCCCAGCGCGGAGAGGCGTGCGCCGGCCTCGGCCAGGGAGGCGCCGGTGAGGTCCGGGATCTCGGTGAAATCCACATCGGTCGGATCTTCCGCCGCCGGGAAGAGCCGGATCGCGGCGAAGGCGTAGCCGATGCCGAACATGGCGGCGAAGAGGAGGACCAGGCGCAGGAGTCTCACGGGCCGGTCACGCGATCCGCCGCAGACGCGCCGCGTAGGCGCCGTCCGTGCCGGTGAGCCACGGCCGCACGAAGAGGTCGCCGCGCGGCGTCGTGCAATCGCCGCGCGCGCCCTCGGCGGGCGGCTCGCGCCGGTAGTCGGGCCTGCGGTC
Organism: Candidatus Palauibacter scopulicola; assembly: GCF_947581915.1. NCBI lineage: Bacteria > Pseudomonadati > Gemmatimonadota > Gemmatimonadia > Candidatus Palauibacterales > Candidatus Palauibacteraceae > Candidatus Palauibacter > Candidatus Palauibacter scopulicola. The sequence goes on along the minus strand of NZ_CANPWG010000058.1, from coordinate 99,893 downwards.
CAGGAAGGCGTCCACCTGTTCCTCGTTCTCCTCGCGTTCGAGCGAGCACGTGCTGTACACGAGCAGCCCGCCCGGTCTCACGGCCGCGGCGCACGCGTCCACGATCTCGCGCTGCAGGGCCACGAGGTCGTCGAGGCCGCGCTCTCCGAGCCGCCAGCGGGCGTCGGCCCGCCGCCGCAGTACGCCGGTGCCGGTGCAGGGCACGTCGGCCAGCACGGTCCCGGCCTCGGCGACCGGAAGCCGCCGCGCGTCGGCGACGGCCGCGCTCACCGGCAGCTCGAGCCGGCGGGCCGGCGCGCCGAGGCGGGCCAGCCGTCGGTGCGAGATGTCGAGCGCCACGACCGGCACGCCGTACGCCGCGGCGAGCCCCAGGGTCTTCGTGCCCGGGGCCGCGCACACGTCGAGCACCGGCTCCCCGAGCGGGCCGCCCACATAATCTACCACGGCGGAGGCCGCAGGGTCCTGAATCACGGCCCGCAGGCCGGAGAGCGCCGCCGTCGGCAGTCCCTTCTCGAGCCGGAAGGAGCGCGGCCAGCCGGGCATGGGCTCGAGTTCCACGCCGGCGGGCGGCGCCGGCTCTTCCCCCGTCAGCATGCGCACGACGACGTCCGGCGGGCGGTTCTGGTGCTCGATGAGCCGCCGCACGTCCGCCGGCTCCCAGCGCGCCAGCCACCGCCGGACGAGCCACTCCGGATGCGAGCCCCAGGAGCACAGGTGCCCCACCGGATCCACGTCCGGATCGGGGAAGGGGTCGGCGTCGCGGCGCCTCGCGAGCGCGCGGAGCACAGCGTTCACGTACCCAGCCCGGCCGCGCCCCAGCGCCGACCGCGCCGCGCCGACGGTTTCGCCCACCGCCGCGTGGTCCGGCGTCCGCAACTCCGTCAACTGGTACGCGCCGATGCGCAGCCAGTCGCGCACCGCGCGGTCCATGCGGGCCGGCGGCCGGTCCGCGCAGGCCCGGATCCAGGCGTCGAGGCGGGCGCGCAGTCGGAGGCAGCCGAAGGCGATGTCCAGCGCGAGTCCGCGGTCGGCCGGGTCCACGGCCGGGAGGATGCGCGACGCCGCTCGGTCGGAACGCGTCCCCCGCCGCACCTCGCCCAGGATCCGGTGGGCCGCCGCGCGCGGGTTCAAGCCGGCGGCGGCACGCCCTCGAGCGGGCTCGAAGGCACCGCCCATTCGCGTCGGGGCATGCGGCCCGCCACGTATGCGCGCCGGCCGGCCTCCACCGCCAACCGCATGGCGCGGGCCATCTCCACCGGATCCTCCGCCTCGGCGATCGCCGTGTTCATGAGAATCCCGTCCACCCCCTGCTCCATCGTCGCGCAGGCGTCCGAAGCGGTGCCCACGCCGGCGTCGACGATGACCGGCACGGACAGGCGCGACTTGATAATGCGGATGTTGAGGGGGTTGAGGAGCCCGAGGCCGCTCCCGATCGGCGAGGCGAGCGGCATCACCGCGGCGGCCCCGGCCTCTTCGAGCCGCAGCGCCGTGATGAGGTCGTCGTTCGTGTACGGGAGCACGACGAAGCCCTCGGCCACGAGCACGCGCGTGGCCTCGATCAGCTCCTCGGTGTGCGGGAGGAGCGTGTCGGGGTCGCCGATGACTTCGAGCTTCACCCAGTCGCTCATGCCCGCCGCCCGCCCCAGCCGCGCCGCGCGGATCGCCTCCTCGGCGCTGTAGCAGGCGGCGGTGTTCGGCAGGAGGCTGAACTCGTCCGGGCTCAGCGTGCGGAGGATGTCGTCGCGGTCCGGGTTCTCGATGTCGACCCGGCGCACCGCGACGGTGACCATGTCGGCGCCGGAGGCCCGGATCGCTTCGAGCATGATCCCGGGACTCGGGTACTTCCCCGTTCCGACGATGAGCCGGGAAGCGAAGGTGCGGCCGGCGATTTCGAGCGGAGCCATCTCAGCCGCCTCCCACGAAATGGACGAGTTCGACGCGGTCCCCCGCTTCCAGCCGCGCGCTCTCGATCTCGGGCGGACGGACGATCCGCCGGTTCAGTTCGACGACGAGGGTGCGGCCATCGAGTCCGAGATCCCGGAGCAATGCCGCGACCGACGTTCCCGCGGGAACGTCCCGCTCCCGTCCGTTCACCTGTATCTGCATGATATCCATGAAATCCGCTTCCGGTCCGCGATCCTCCCGGCGGCGCGTCGCCGCCAGGTCAGCGAGCCCGCCGGTGCAGCCGGGCGAGCTGTCGGCCGAGGCCGTGCGCGGCGTGCGCCGGGTCGGGCGCCGACCACACGGCCCGCCCCACCACGATGCCGTGCGCCCCCGCCTCCGTCACCTCCCCGACCCGATCCGCGTTCATGCCTCCGATCGCGAGGATCGGGGGCGGACGCCGGGCGGGCGGCCGGTGGGCGGCGAGCCGGTGGGCGGCGAGTCGGCGGCGGACCGCGGACACGGCGGCGGGGCCGCTGCCCTCGACCCCCGGGTGCGAGGGCGTCGCGTAGATCGTGCCGAGCACGAGGTAGTCGGCGCCCTCGCGGGCGGCGCGCAGCGCGCCCTCCGCATCGTGCACGGAAGCCCCGACCGCGAGCCGTCCCGCGCACGCCCGGATCACCCGGCGCGTCTCCTCCACCCCGAGCGCCGTGCGCCCAAGTTGTACGGCCCTGGCACCCGCCGCCAGCGCCACATCGGGCCGCCCGTTCACGACGAGCCAACTCCCGGCGCGGGAGGCGATGGGGGCGAGCCGGGCCGCGATTTCGAACAGGCGGCGGGCCTCGATCGGGGCCCGCAGATGGACCGCGACGGGGGCCGCGCGCTCGAGCACGCGTTCGACCGCCGCCAGGCCGCCCAGCTCCCCCTCCGAGACGAGGACGTGCAGGCGCGGGAGTCGCGATTCAGGCGAAGCGCACCTCCTTCGCATCCGGGAGGCCCCGCACCCACTCGGCCGCGCTCATGCGGCGGCGGCCGGCCGGCTTCACGGCGCCCACGACGATCGTCCCCTCCCCCGTCGCGACGCGCAGTCCCCGCGCGGGATCGGCCCGAACGACCGTGCCCGGCGTTGCGCCCGGCTCCGTGCCCGGGTGCACGCCTCCGGCCTCGCCGCCGTCCGCGCCGGGACCGCCGACGCCCGGCTCGAAGCACTGCAGCGTCAGCCCGGCGAGGGCGGCGGGCGCGGCCAGCGAGGTCCACGCGGCGGGCCACGGGTCGCACCCGCGCAGCCAGTTCGCGACCTCGGCCGCGGGGAGCGACCAGTCGATGCGCGCGGTCTCGCGGTCGAGCTTCGGCGCCCACGTCGCGCGCGCGTCGTCCTGCGGCCTCTCCACCGCCCGCCCGGACGCCAGGTCGTCGAGCACGGCGACGAGCCGCATTCCCCCCGCCTCCGCAGCCTCCGCGTACAGCTCACCGGCCGTCATCGCCGCCGGGATCGGGATGCGGGTCCGCCCGAGCACGGGGCCGGCGTCGAGCGCCTGGACCATGCGCTGGATGCTCACCCCGGACTCGCGGTGCCCCCGGATGATGGCCCAGTTGATGGGGGCCGCGCCGCGCAGCGCGGGCAGGAGCGACGCGTGCACGTTCAGCGACCCGAGCGGCGGCAGGTCCAGCGCCGCCGGCGGGAGGAGACGGCCGTACGCCGCGACGACGGAGATGTCGGGGCGCAGGCGGCGGGCGGCGGCGAGGAAGCCTTCGTCGCCGGGACGCTCGGGCTGCAGCACGGGCACGCCGGCCTCGAGCGCCCACGCCTTCACCGGACTCGTCCGCGGACGCCTCCCCCGGCCGGCGGGCCGGTCCGGGTTCGTGACGACGCCGACGATGTCGTGCCCCGCCCCCCGCATCGCTTCCAGCGACGGGAGTCCGAACTCCGGCGTACCCCAGAACAGAACCCTCATGGGAAGAGCACCCTCATGCCGCCCGCGGCCGCTTCAGTCCCGCTCCTGTTTCCGCCACTTCGCGAGCAGGATCTTGCGCTTGAGCGGACTCACGCGGTCCAGGAAGAGGATCCCGTCCAGGTGGTCCCTCTCGTGCTGAATGCAGCGGCTCAGGATGCCGTCGGCGCGGATCTCCACCGGCTCGCCGTCGAGCCCGAGGCCGCGCGCGACGATGGACTCGCTGCGCTCGACGGTCTCCGACAGCCCGGGGATGCTGAGGCACCCCTCCTCCTCCTTCACCGCGCCCTCCTCCTCGACGATCTCGGGGTTCACGAGAACGCCGGGCGAGATCCCCTCCTGGCGCACGTCGTACACGAAGAGGCGGATCGGCACCCCCACCTGCGGCGCCGCGAGGCCGATGCCGTCCGCGTCGTACATCGTCTCCTGCATGTCGGCGGCGAGCCGGCGCACCTCATCGTCGATCTCCGCCACGGGGGCGCACTTCTCCCGCAGGACGGGGTCTCCGAAGAGGCGGATGTCGAGGATCACGGCCGGGTCACGCGAGCACGGAGGGAGGGACTGCTACGTGACTCTTCCGATCTTGGAGCGCTCGACCTCGATCCGGGTGTCGCCGCTCTTGATCGTGACGATGTCGTTCGTGAGGTGGACGATCTCGCCCACGATGCCGCCGATCGTCGAGACCTTGTCCCCCCGCTTCAGGTTCTTCACCAGTTCCGCGTGCTCCTTCTGCTGCTTCCGCTGCGGACGGAAGAAGATGAAGTAGAAGATGGCGATGAATCCGAACATCATCATCATGGTGGCGGCCGGATTCGCCGTCCCTCCCTCGGGGGACGCCATGAGGTTCAACATCAGCATGATCCGTCCTCACCTTCCTGTTCGGTCTGTTCGGTCGCGGGGCGCGGGGAGCCGCGCCGGTAGGTGGAGAGCCAGTCGTCGGCCCAGCGGTCGTATTCGCCCCGGAGGATCGCCGCGCGCGCCTGTGAAGTCAATCGGATCAGGAAGCGCACGTTGTGCAGCGAGAGGAGGCGCAGGCCGAGCAGTTCGTTGCTCACGAAGAGGTGCCGCAGGTAGGCGCGGCTGTAGTCGGTGCAGCAGGGGGCATCGCACGTCTCGTCGAGCGGCGCGGGGTCGGACGCGAAGCGCGCGCCCTTGACGTTGAGCCGGCCCTCGGCCGTGAACGCGGTGCCGTTGCGCCCGTTCCGGGTCGGCGCCACGCAGTCGAACATGTCCACGCCGCGCCGCACCGCTTCGATGACGTCGTCGGGATAGCCGACGCCCATGAGGTAGCGGGGCCGGTCGGCGGGAAGGGCGGGTTCGATCGCGTCGAGCACCCGGTGCGTCACCTCCTTCTCCTCTCCCACCGAGAGTCCGCCGATCCCGATCCCGGGCCAGTCGCCCAGGGCGAGGGTGCGTTCGACGGATTCGAGGCGAAGGTCCTCGTAGGAGGCGCCCTGGACGATGGGGAAGAGGAGCCCGTCTCCTGCGGGGTGCGCGTCCCGATGCGCGTCCCGAAGCGCCTCGTGCCTCTCCCGGCAGCGCGCCAGCCACGCGAGCGTGCGTTCGACCGCCTTCCGCGCGGCCTCGGGAGAGGACTCCCCGGGTGGACACTCGTCGAACGCCATGCGGATATCGGAGCCGATCGCGGCCTGGATCTCCATCGAGAGTTCCGGCGTGAGCCGGTGCAGGCTCCCATCGAGATGGCTGCGGAAGGTGACGCCCTCGTCGTCGATCCGGTTGATGCGGGCGAGCGAGAAGACCTGGAACCCGCCCGAATCGGTGAGGATGGGACCGTCCCATCCCATGAACCGGTGGAGTCCGCCGAGTTCCTCGAGGACGCGCGTGCCCGGCCTCAGGTAGAGGTGATAGGCGTTCCCCAGCAGGACCTCGACCCCGGCGCCGCGGAGTTCCCCGGGGGTGAGCGACTTCACGGTCCCCAGCGTACCGACCGGCATGAAGCACGGGGTGTGGATCGTGCCGCGCGCAAGGCGGAGCGTCCCGGCGCGCGCCCGCCCGCTCGTCCCCTCGACGCGAAAGCGCCCGCCGTCCGCGGGTCCGGTCACGGAATGGTTTTCATGCGATGAGCATCGCGTCGCCGTAGGAGTAGAAGCGGTAGCGCTGGCGGATCGCGTGCGCGTAGGCCTCGAGCGTGAGTTCCCGGCCCGCGAACGCCGCGACGAGCATGAGCAGGCTGGAGCGTGGAAGGTGGAAGTTCGTCACGAGCGCGTCCACCGCGCGGAAGGTGTACGGAGGACGGATGAAGAGGTCCGTCCACCCCCGCCCCGGCGCGAAGGGCCCGCCCGCCGAGACGCCGCCGCCCGCGGCGACGGTCTCCAGCACGCGGCAGGAGGTCGTGCCGACGGCGAACACGCGCCCGCCCTCCGCCCGCGTCGCGTTGAGCGCCTCCGCCGCCGTGGAGGAGAAGCTGTACACCTCGGGGGCGACCTCGTGCTCGTCGATGCGGTCCGCGGTCACGGGACGAAAGGTGCCGAACCCGACGTGGAGCGTGAGGGACACGAGACGAACGCCCATGGCCTCGATGCCCGCGAGCATCTTCCGGGTGAGGTGGAGGCCCGCCGTCGGCGCGGCGACGCTCCCGGCCGGGGCCGCGTACACGGTCTGGTAGCGCTCCCGGTCCTCGGCGTCGTCGGCCCCCGCCCGCTCGCCGCCCGGTGCATCGCGGACGATGTACGGAGGCAGGGGGACGCGGCCGTGGCGCTGGATCAGGCGCCACGGGTCGTCGTCGCCGGCCAGCCGCACGAGGCGGGTGCCGTCGGCGGCGGAGTCGAGGATCTCGACCGCGAACCCGTCGGCGATATCCACGGTGCGGCCGGGCTTGAGCTTGCCGCCGGGGCGGACCATGGCGCGCCAGAGGCGGGTGTCCGCCTCGTCAAAGGGGGCGAATGACGCGAGCGCCCCGGACTCGGGGCGGACGAGGAGGATCTCGGCCCGGGCGCCGGTCGGCTTGCGGCCGAGCAGCCGGGCCGGGAAGACGCGGCTGTCGTTGACGACGACGGCATCGCCGGCGGAGAGCCGCTCGAGCAGCGCGGGAAAGGCCGCGTCCGCGAAGCGGCCACGCGCGCGGTCGAGCACGAGGAGGCGGCTGCCGTCGCGCCGCGCGGCCGGGCGGGCCGCGATCAGCTCGTCGGGCAGCTCATAGTCGTACGCCTCCGTCCGGCCCGCCCACTCATCCGTCATCGCCGAACAGCGCACCCTGTGCCCCGCCCTCCGACCCTTCCCGGTCGCTCGGGAGGGCGTAACCGAAGCGCTCGTACGCCTTCCGGGTGGCCACGCGGCCGCGCGCCGTGCGCTGCATGTACCCGTTCTGGATCAGATACGGCTCGTAGACCTCCTCGAGCGTCCCCGCGTCCTCGCCCACCGCGACCGCCAGCGAGGCGAGCCCCACCGGCCCGCCCTCGAAGGTCTCGATGATCGCCTTCAGGACGCGCGCGTCCATCTCGTCGAGGCCGTACTCGTCGACGTTGAGCAGCGTGAGCCCCTTCTCCGCCGTCGCGGAGTCGATCGTGCCCTCGCTCCGCACCTGCGCGTAGTCGCGGACGCGGCGCAGGAGGCGGTTCGCGATCCGGGGGGTGCCGCGCGCGCGGCGGGCGATCTCCTCCGCCCCGCCGGGCGTGATCGGGATGTCGAGGAGACTCGCGGAGCGGGTGACGATGCGCGCGAGTTCCTCCGGCGGGTAGTAGCCGAGGCGCTCGACGACGCCGAAACGCGCGCGCATGGGGGCGGTCAGGAGCCCGAAACGGGTCGTCGCGCCCACGAGCGTGAAGCGCTCGAGCTTCATCGAGAAGGTCTCCACGCGCGGTCCGTCGCCGAGCCGGATCTCGATGCGGTAGTCCTCCATCGCCGGATAGAGGAACTCCTCGATGACGGGCCGGAGGCGGTGGATCTCGTCGATGAAGAGGATCCCGCGCGGCGGGAGGTTCGTGAGCAGGCCGGCGAGATCGCCCGGCTTCTCGAGCACGGGGCCGGACGTGAGCTTGATCCCGACGCCGAGCTCCCCGGCGAGGAGGAGGGCGAGCGTCGTCTTGCCGAGGCCCGGCGGGCCGTAGAAGAGGGTGTGGTCGAGCGCCTCCTCGCGGCCGAGCGCCGCCTCCACGAAGACGGAGAGGCTCTCCTTGACCCGCGCCTGGCCGATGAACTCGTCGAGCCGCTGCGGGCGCAGCGAGGCGTCCGGACGCTCGTCGCTGTCGACCGCCTCGGGCGTCGTGATCTCCGTGCGCGGACGGGCCGCGCCGCCGGGGCCGCCCGCTTCGCCCGCGTCGCCCGCGTTCCGCGTGTCGCCGGACCGGCCCGGCGGCCCCGGCGCCGTCATACGTGCCTGAGCGCGCGGCGCACGAGGGCCTCGGCGCCGATGTCGGGGTCGCCGGCCTCCGCCAGTCCCTGCAGAGCGCGGCTCACGGCCTTCTCGCTCTGGGAGCGCGGGTAGCCGAGGCCGCGCAGCGCCTGCACGGCCGCCGCCGCGACGCCATCGCCGGACACGGGGTCGTCTCCCATGTCGCCGAGGTCGTCGAGCTTGTCCGTGAGTTCGATCACGATGCGCTCGGCGGTCTTCTTGCCCACGCCGCTCACCGTCTGGAGCGTGCGGTGGTCCTTGGCCCGGATCGCGCGCACGACGCGTTCGGGCCGCAGCGCCCCGAGGATCGCGAGCGCGAGCCGGGGGCCCACCCCGCTCGGGACGCGGAGCCGCTGGAAGAGTTCGCGGTCGCGGGCGGTCTCGAAGCCGAACAGCTCGAAGGCGTCGTCGCGCACGACGAGGACGGTGTGCAGTTCGACCTCGGAGCCCTCGGGCGGCAGCCGGCTGGCGAGCCCGAGCGGCACGCCGACCTCGTAGCCGACGCCGTCGCCCGTGAGGACCTCGATGAGGCCCTCGGCACGCCCGACGAGTTCGCCCCGGAGGCGCCGGATCACCGGATCGGCCCGCCGAGGAGGTGACAGAGCGCGACCGCGCAGCCGTCCGCCGCATCCGCCGGACGCGGCGGCTCGCCGAGCCGCAGATGGTGCTTGACCATGAAGCCGACCTGCTCCTTGCTCGCGGCGCCCGTCCCCACGACGCGCTTCTTCACCTCGCGCGGCGCGTACTCATGCACCGGCAGGCCCCGCAGCGCCGCCGCGAGCACGAGGACGCCCCGCGCGTGCCCGAGGACGAGCGCCGTGCGCGCGTTCCGCCCGTGAAAGGCGCTCTCGACCGCGACGCACGTCGGCTCGAGCCGGTCGATGAGTTCGAGCGCCGCGGTGTGGATGTCCACGAGGCGCTGGGGGAGGTCCTCTCCCCGCGGCCGCACGACGCCGCACTCGATGAGGCGATGCGCGGGCCCTCCGGGGCGGCGCCCTTCGACGAGGCCGTATCCGGTCGCCCGCGTGCCCGGGTCGACGCCCAGGACCTTCATGGGGCCGCTCGGCCCGCCCCCTCCGCCTCCTCCAGATCCACGTTCGTGTTCACCTTCAGCACGTCGTCGTGCTCGTCGAGCGCGTGCAGCACGGCGAGCACCTTCTCCGCGTCGCGCCCCTCCAGTTTCACCGTGTTGCTGGGCACCATCGCGAGTTCCGCCTCCTCGACCGGAAGGCCGGCGTCGCGCATCGCGCCCAGGACGTCGTGGAAGTCGGGCGCGGTCGTCGTCACCACGTACATCCCGTCCTCGGACTCGAAGTTCTCCGCCCCCGCCTCGAGCGCCGCGTCGAGCGCCTCGTCCTCGTCGCACTCGTCGGCGGACACGAGGATCTGGCCCTTGCGCTCGAACATCCACGCCACGGAGCCGCTCTGGCCCAGGTTGCCGCCCCGCTTGTCGAGCAGATGCCGGAGTTCGGCCAGCGTGCGGCGGGGGTTGTCCGTCAGGCACTCGAGGAAAAGCGCCGCCCCGCCCGGCGCGTAGCCCTCGTGCGTGACCTCCTCGAAGCTCGCGCCCGGCAGGTCCCCCGTCCCGCGGCGCACCGCGCGATCGATGTTGTCGGCCGGCATGCGCTGGCTCTTCGCATTGTCGATCGCGGTCCGCAGGCGCGGATTGAAGTCCGGGTCTCCCCCGCCTTCCCGCGCCGCCACGGCGATTTCGCGACCGAGCTTGGAGAAGAGCTTCCCCTTCGCCTGGTCGGTCACCGCCTTCTGGCGCTTGATCTTCGACCACTTCGAATGGCCCGCCACCGGCTACCGCCCGCTCGTGTCCTGGTCCTCGTCCTCTAGTCGTCGTCGCGCTGCGACTCGGCGATCACCTTCTCCTGAACATGCGGAGGAACCTGCTCGTACGCAGCCAGGCTGCGCGTGTGCGTCGCCTTTCCGTGCGTCAGCGAGCGCAGCGCGGCGGAGTACTTGTAGAGTTCGGCCTGGGGGACGTGGGCCTTCACGACCTGCCGCCGCCCCTTCGAGTCCATGCCGAGCACGCGGCCCCGCCGCTGGTTCAGATCGCCCATCACCTCGCCCATGTACTCCTCGGGCGTCTCGACCTCGACCTCCATGATCGGCTCGAGGATCACGGGGTTCGCGTCCCGCGCCACCTTCTGGAAGGCGATCGATCCCGCGATCTGAAAGGCGATGTCCGAGCTGTCGACGGAGTGGTGCGATCCGTCGTAGCACTCGGCCTGGAAGTCGACGAGCGGGTAGCCGGCGAGAACGCCCCGGTTCGAGGCCTCCCCGATCCCCTTCCCCACGGCCGGGACGAACTTGGTCGGGATCACGCCGCCCTTGATCGAATCGACGAACTTGTACCCTTCCCCGCGCGGCAGCGGGCTGATCCGGATGTAGCAGTCGCCGAACTGGCCGCGCCCGCCCGACTGCTTCTTGTGGCGCCCCTGCCCCTCCGCCGTCCTCGTGATCGTCTCGCGGTAGGCGATGTTCGGCTGGTGCGTGTCCACGTTGACCCCGTACTTCCGGGTCATCTTCTCCAGCGAGATGTTGAGGTGGATCTCTCCCAGCCCGCGGATGATCGTCTGCCCGCGCTCGGGGTCGTAGCCGGAGGAGAAGGTCGGGTCCTCCTCGTGCAGCTTCGCGAGGCCGGCGCCGATCTTGTCCTCGTCGGCCCGTGTGCGGGCCGTGACGGCGAGGGAGAGGTCGGGCCGGGGCCACTCGATCCCCCCGAAGGAGAGCCGGCTCCCGCCGTCGCAGAGGGTGTCGCCGGTGTGCGTGTTCTTGAGCTTGGTCACGACCCCGATGTCGCCGGGGTTCAGCGCCTCCACGTCGATGCGGCGCGACCCGTGCGGGATCGCGAGGTGCGCGATGCGCTCGCTCGCGGAGCGGTCGGGGTTCGCGAGCGTGACGCCGTTCGCGATGCGGCCGGAGAAGACGCGGAAATAGCTCAGGTCGCCGACGTGGGGTTCGGACGTCGTCTTGAAGACGAGCGCCGCCGTGGGAGACGCGGCTCCCGGATCCAGCGACACTTCGCCGTCTCCGTCGCGCGCCGTCCGGGGCGCGGCGCGGTCGGGCGAGGGGAAGAGTTCCACGATGCGGTCCATGAGGGCCGGCACGCCCGCGCTCGTCTGGCACGAGCCGCAGAACACGGGAACGATGTCGCCGGAGCGGATCGCCGCCGCGAACACCTCGCCGAGCCGGCCGGGGTCGAGCTCCTCTCCCTCGAAATAGGCTTCGAGCAGGTCGTCGTCCCCCGATACGATTGCCTCGATGAGTTCCTCCCTGAGGTCCTCCACCTCCGACGCGACGTCGGCGGGCGCGTCGGCCACGGCGGCGGCCCCCTCGTCGCCTCCCTTGAAGCTGTGGGCCTTCATCGTGAGGAGATCGACGAAGCCGCTGAAGTCGGCGCCCGCCCCGATGGGGACGTGGACCGGCATCGCCGTGGAGGTGAGTTCTTCGCGGATCTGTGCGAGCGTGCTGCGGAAGTCCGCGTTGTCCCGGTCCATCATCGAGACGAAGACGGCCCGCGGCAGGCTCGCGGCGTCCGCGGCGGCCCACGTCTTCTCCGTCCCCACTTCGACGCCGGAGATCGCATCGATGACGCAGATGCCGGCGTCCGCCACGCGAACCCCCGACACGACTTCGCCCAGGAAGTCGAGGTAGCCGGGGGTGTCGATGAGGTTGATCCGCACGCCGTTCCGGACGGCGTGGGCGACGGCGAGGTTGATCGAGATCTTGTGGCCGGTCTCTTCCGGCGTGAAGTCGGTGAGCGCGTTCCCCTTCTGGACATCGCCCTTCCGGGTGGTCCCGCCGGCGATGTAGCACATCGCGTCCACGAGCGTCGTCTTCCCGGCCCCTCCGTGCCCGAAGAAGACGACGTTGCGAAGGTTCCGCGTTTCATATTCCGAGGCGGCAGACGCCATGTACACCTCCCGTACTCTTCTGCCTGGGATGACACCCTGCGTGGGATGACACCGGGGCTGGCGGCCCGCGACAGGCGCTTTGCTACGGCCACGGGCCGCTCCGTTGCGTGACGCCCCCCGGCCGGGGGGTCGCGCGGGGCGGACATTGTAGAAACCGGCGGCAAAAAACTCCAGACGGGGCGCCAGCGCGGACGGCCCGGCGTGTGCGGGCCGGCAGCGTCTAGTGCGTGCGGGTCTTCTTGCGCGGGCCCTTCGTCTGCTGGTACTGCCGGCTCACCTCGTCGAGGAAGGCGCGCTCGCGGGCCGAGAGCGAGTCCATGCCGCTCGCCCGGATCTTGTCGAGGATCCGGTCCACCTCGTCGAGGGAATCCCCGTCCGCCCTGCGGCGCCGGCGCGGGGTGGGGTCCGGCGGTGGCGCTGGGCGGCGCGTCCTCCCGCGCGGGGCCGCCGGCCGTTCCTTGTAGAGGAGGCTGTGCGCGCGGCGGCCGATGCGGTCTCCGTACCGCAGATAGACGAACCCGGTCACGAGTCCGCCGAGGTGCGCCCAGTGCGCCACCCCGTCCGCCGACCCCTGTACGGTCGAGAGGAGGGTGAAGGCCCCGAGCGCGGCCACGAACCACTTCGCCGGCACGGGAAAGACGAAGTAGAGGTAGATCTTCGCGTCCGGCCAGTTGAGGGCGAAGGCCACGAGGATGCCGAAGATGGCGCCCGAAGCCCCGACCATGATCGTCGGCCCCGTCAGCGAGTAGAGCAGGACGGAGAAGGCCGCCGCCCCGAGTCCGGTCACGAGATAGAAGCGGAGGAAGAAACGGCTGCCCCACTTCTGCTCGAGCGGCGGTCCGAAGAAGAAGAGGGCGAGCATGTTCATGAACACGTGCATGAAGCCGCCGTGCACGAACATGTAGGTGACGATGGTCCACGGGCGCATGAGGAAGCCGGGGACGGCGAAGCCGAGCCACTCGACCGCTCCGGCGGGCACGATCCGCATCGCCATGAGGAGGAAGATCGCGAAGTTCGCGATCATGAGGCGCAGCACCCAGCGGCTCATCGGGAAGCCGTGGCCGAAGCGGACCCCGCCGGTCTGGTACGCGGGCCGTCTCATCATCCCTCCCCCGCCTCGCCGCCGCCCTGGAGGTCGATGGCGGAGGCCAGCCGCGCCTCGCGCTCCGCGCGCTCGATCGCCAGCCGCAGCAGACGGTCGATGAGTTCCGGATAGGACACGCCGCTCGCCTCCCAGAGCTTGGGGTACATGCTGATCCGGGTGAAGCCCGGGAGCGTGTTGATCTCGTTCACCACCAGTGAACCCGCCGGGAGCGGGCCGCAAGCCTCCGTCGCGAGGAAGAGGTCGACCCGCGCCATCCCCTCGCAGCATAGCACGCGGAAGGCGCGGACGGCGATCTCGCGCGCCCGCGCCGTGGTCTCGGCGTCGAGGTCCGCGGGGATGAGCAGGTCCGCGCCGTCGTGATCCAGGTATTTCGCCTCGTAGGAGTAGAAGGCGTGCGTGGGGGCGATCTCCCCCGGGACCGAGGCTTCGGGGGCCTCGTTCCCGAGTACGGAGAGTTCGATCTCACGGCCCCGGATCGTCCGCTCGAGGAGCACCTTGGTGTCGAAGGAGAAGGCCTCGTCGAGCGCCCGCCGGTATTCGGGGTCCGTCTCGACCTTCGAAACGCCGACGGACGAGCCCATGTTCGCCGGCTTGACGAAGATCGGGGCGTCGAGGGCGGCCACGGCCTCGTCCCACGAGGGGGCCTCTTCCCGGGAGAGGACGGTGATAAAGGGCGCGACGGGGACGCCGGCGTCGCGCAGCAGCCGCTTGGCCACGTCCTTGTCCATGCACACGGCCGAGCCGAGGACCCCGGGCCCGACGAAGGGGAAGTGCGCGAGCCGCAGGAGTCCCTGTACGGTGCCGTCCTCGCCGAAGGGACCGTGCAGGACGGGAAAGATGACGTCGAGTTCCGGCACCTCGGCCGGCTCCGGAGCTTCCCCGCCGGGGCCCTCGCGCTCGCCGGGGGCGGAGGGCTCGTGGGGGGCGACGGGGACGATCCGGGGGCGGCGGCCGGGCGTAAGGGCGAGCCTGACCGGCGCCTCCGGGAGGCGGATGCGCCGCGGGTCCGAGGCGTGCCGGAGGAAGCGCGATTCGTCGGCGAGGTGCCAGCGGCCGCGGCGGTCGATGCCGATGAGCACGATGTCGCAGCGCTCGCGGTCGATCGCTTCGATGACGTTCTTCGCCGAGCGGAGCGAGACCTCGTGCTCCGGGGACTCGCCGCCGAAGAGCACGCCGACGCGCAGGCGGCGGTCAGCCACGAGACGCCGGCACGGGATAGCTGACGGGGAGCGTGGCCCAGATGGCGGTGGGGGCGCCGCCGTGCCGCGCCGGCCGGTACCGGAGATCGCGGGCACCTTCCACCGCGGCCGAGTCGAGGACCGCATGTCCCGACGAGGTCGCGACCGCGACCGAGTCGACGCGGCCGGCGGCGGTGATCCGTATGCGGAGGAGGATCTCGCCGCCCGCCCCCTCCTCCAGGGCCTCGGCCGGGTAGGGGAAGGCGCGGGACGGCGCGGACTCGAGCACGGGCATGACGAGGCCGCCGTCGCGGAGCTGGTCCACGCGCAGCGCGCCGACCTCGGAGCCCGGATCGTCCGCGCACCCGGTGGACGCGGCGCCGGCGAGGGCGGCGAGAATCGAAAGGACGCCGGACCTGGCGGCCCGCGGCGAACGCCCGCTACGCATCGCCGAACGCCTTCCACTCGGCGAGCGTGTTCAGCGCTTCGAGCGGCGTCATCCCGTCGAGGTCGAGCGCGGCGAGCTTCTCGAACAGCGCGCGGGCGGCCGCGACGTCCGCGCTTTCACTTTCCCCGGACGCGCCGGACGGCCCCGCGCCGCCCCGCGGGCCGGCCGCCGCGGCCTCGAACAGGGAGAGCTGCCCCAGCCCCGCCTCGGCGAGCGCGGCGCCGCGGCCGCCCGCGCCCCACGGCCCGCTCTCGAGCACGGCGAGGATGCGGGCGGCGCGCCCCACGACGTCGGGTGGCAGTCCGGCCAGCCGGGCGACGTGCACGCCGTAGGACCGGTCGGAGCCCCCCGGCTGCAGCCGGTAGAGGAAGACGATGTCCTGGCCGGTCTCGCGCACCGCGACGTTGAACGCGGCCGCGCGCGGAAGCGACTCCGCGAGGCCGACGAGTTCGTGGTAGTGCGTGGCGAACACGGTGCGCGCTCCGAGTTCGTGCAGCCGCTCGGTCACCGCCCACGCGATCGAGAGACCGTCGTACGTCGACGTGCCCCGCCCGATCTCGTCGAGGAGTACGAGCGAGCGCTCGGTGGCCCCGTGCAGGATGGTCGCGGTTTCCGTCATCTCCACCATGAAGGTGCTCTGCCCCGCCGCGAGGTTGTCGCTCGCGCCCACGCGCGTGAACACGCGGTCGCAGACCCCGATGCGGGCCCGGCGAGCCGGGACGAAGGAGCCGATGTGCGCCATGAGCGCGATGAGTCCCGCCTGGCGCAGGACGGTGGATTTCCCCGCCATGTTCGGCCCGGTGACGATGAGGGTCCGGCGCTCCCCGTCCAGCCGCATGTCGTTCGGGATGAAGGTGTCCCTTTCGACCGCGGCCTCGACGACGGGGTGCCGGCCCTCTTCGATGTCGAAGACGACATCGTCGCTCAGCCGCGGGCGCACGTAGTCCTCGGCGGCGGCGACCTCGGCGAGGCAGGCGAGGACGTCGATCTCGGCGACGAGGGCGGCCGTCGCCTGGATCCGCCCGACCTCGGCGGCGACGGCGTCCCGCAGCGAGTGGAAGAGCCGCGCCTCGAGCCGGGCGATCTCATCGTCGGCCCCGAGCACCTTCGCCTCCCACTCCTTGAGTTCCGGCGTGAGATAGCGCTCGGCGTTGGTGAGTGTCTGCCGGCGGCTCCACTCCTCCGGCACGCGGTCGAGCTTCGAGCGCGTGACCTCGAGATAGTACCCGAACACCTTGTTGAACCCGATCTTCAGCGTGTCGATGCCGGTGCGCTCGCGCTCCCGCACCTGCATGCCGGCGATGAATTCGACCGCGCCGCCGCGCACGCCGCGCACTTCGTCGAGTTCGGCGGAGAAGCCCTTCCGGATCACGCCGCCGTCCTTGAGGGCGTGAGGGGCATCGGGGTCGATGGCTTCTTCGATGCGGGCCGCCACGTCCCGGAGCGGGTCGAAGCCGCTGCGAAGCTCGGCCAGGCGACCGGCCTCCAGCGGCGAGAGGGCGGCCGCCAGCCCGGGCAGCGCGTCGAGCGAGAGGCCGAGGCCGAGGAGTTCGCGGGGCGCCGCCCGTCCGGTGGAGACGCGGGCGGCGAGCCGCTCCAGGTCGCGGATCGGGCGGAGCGCGGCCCGAACGCCCTCGCGCTCCTCCCCCCGCTCGACGAGTTCCTGCACGGCGTCGAGGCGGACCGCGATCTCGTCGCGGACGACGAGCGGGCGCAGCAGGCGGCGGCGGAGCAGGCGCGCGCCCATCGGCGTCCGCGTGCGGTCGACGAGGGCGAGCAGCGACGCCCCCGCGCCGGGACGCAGCGGCTCGACGAGTTCGAGGTTCCTCCGGGTCATCTCGTCGAGGTACATGAGGCGCCCGGCCCGGTCCACGCGCGGCGGCCGCAGGTGGTCGAGGCCGGCCGGCCGTACCTCGTCCAGGTAGCCGAGGAGGGCGCCGCTCGCCGCGAGGAGGAGCGGGTCGCGCGCGAGGTCGAGGCCGAAGCCGGTGGTGGAGGCGACGCCGAACCACTCCCGGAGCCGCTCGTCGCCGAGCGAAGCGTCGAAGCGCCAGGCGGGCCGTTCGGTCAGGTGCCAGGGTCCGGCCGGCGCCTCCGTCTCCTCGGGGATCACGATCTCGGCCGGCTCGAGCCGCCCGAGTTCGTCGTCGAGATCCGGCGCCGCCACCTCGCGAAGCTCGAACTCGCCGGTCGAGAGGTCGACGGCGGCGAGCCCGAACGGGGCGTCGCCGGCGATCGCGACCACGTAGTTGTTGCGGCGCGCCGCGAGGAGCTTGTCCTCGAGCACGGTGCCCGGGGTGATGATCTCGACGACATCCCGCTTCACGATCCCCTTGGCCTCCGCCGGATCCTCGAGTTGTTCGCAGATCGCCACGCGGCGTCCCATTTCGAGCAGGCGGGAGACGTACTCGTTCACGGCCTTGACGGGGACGCCCGCGAGGGGGACGTCCCGCTTTCCGCCGTTGTTGCGCGCGGTGAGGGTGAGGCCCAGCAGGCCGCTCCCCTCCTCCGCGTCCTCGAAGAACATCTCGTAGAAATCGCCGACCCGGAAGAAGAGGAGTGAATCGGGATGGCGCGACTTGATGTCGAGGTACTGCCGGATGAGCGGCGAGTGCCCAGCCGGGTCCGGGGTGGCCGCGGCCATCATCGCCTCACGAGACGACGGGGATGACGGCGGGTTCGAAGCCCGCATCCCGGAGTCGGCGCACGAGGCTCTCCGCCGCTTCCCGCCGGGCGAAGCGGCCCAGCTGGACGCGGTGCAATCCGTCGTACTCGACGATGCGCGAGAAGAAGCCGGCGGCTTCCAGCCGCCCCCGCGTCTCCTCCGCCGGATCCCGGCGCGAGAACGCCCCCGCCTGTATCGCGAAGCGCGGGGCGCCCGGCGCGCAGCCGGGCGAAGCGGCCTCCGCGAGGCGAACAGCCTCCGCAGCGCCGACGCGCCGGCCCTCCGCAGCCCCCCTTTGCCACGCCTCGCACGCCCGATCGATCAGGCCCCGGGCCTCGAACGTCCGCGCCGTCCAGTACCAGGACTCGATGGCCTCGGCGCTACGGGGATGGTCCGACCGCAGGCGTTCGAGGTCGGCCGCCGCTCGGGAGGGTTCGTCGAGCGCCAGGTCCAGCTGCGCGAGCCGCAGCCAGGCCCGGGATCCGTAGCGCGACCCGCCGTCCATGGCGACGGAGAGGAGTTCCGTGCGGGCGGAGTCCGGATCGGCCAGGAGACGCGCCCGCAGGTACCGCGCACGCAGCGCGTCCCCGCGAGCCGCGTCGCGCGCCTCCGTGTCGAACCAGCGCTCGATCGCCTCCGCGGCGCCCTCGACCCTCCCGGCCTCGATCCGTGCCTCGAGGAGGTCCAGATCCACGGGAGCGGCGGCTTGCGCGGCTTGCGCGGCGGAGGGGATGGAAAACGCCCACGACAGCGCGCCGGCGAGAAGCGCGAGCGCCCACCCGCGGCCGCGCGGCGTCATCTCCGGGCGTTCTCCGTCCGCCCCAGTTCCAGGAGCATCCCGGCGAGCACCGCGTGGTCTCCCCGCCCCGACTTGAGGTGCCGGTCGGCGCGGTGGAGCGCCCGCAGCGCGTGATCGAGTTCGTGTACGGTCCATGCCCTCGCCTGCTTCGCGTAGGCGTTCGCCTTCCAGGAGAGATAGCCGCGCCCCGTCTCCGACAGGGCGGCTCGCAAGCCGGCGGGCCCCGCGTCGAGGGCCAGACCAAGCAGAAGGTGCTGTTCCACAAGTCCGGCGACCAGCCCGACCCCCCGTTCCGAAGTGAGCACGTTTTCCAACTCGCGCAAGGCGCGCCGGTAGTCGCGCGAGGCCACGAGGTCGAGCCAGCTCCAGCGATCGATCCGGTGGGTCCGGGGAACGATGTCGCGGATGTCCGCGTCGGTCCGGCGGTCGGCGGGAAGCGAAGCGAGCTTCTCGAGTTCGGCGTCCAGCGTCGAGAGGTCCGACCCGACGGCCCCCGCGATCCACTGGGCCGCCGCCGGCGAGAGGTCGAGCTTCCAGCGCCGCCGCGCCCGGTCGTGGATCCAGCCGGGGATCTCCGCCGCCCGCGGCGCGGTCCACTCCAGCGTGCGGCAGACCTTCCGGAGGTCGCGGTAGAAGGCCGCACGCGACCCCTTGGGGATGCGCGCCGTCACGATGAGGGCGAGGTCGGCGGGTGGCGCCGCCGCGACCCGCTGCAGGACGGCGCGCGCCTTCGACCCCAGCCGCTCGACGTCGCGCACGAAGACCACGCGGCGTTCCGCCATCATGGGGGGCATGGCCAGGGTGGCGGCGAGCTGCTCGTCCGTCACGTCCTCGGCCTGGAACTGGTCGTAGTTGAAGTCGCGCGTGGCCGGGTCGACGGCGGCCTCGACGAGTTGCCGCGCGGCTTCGTCCCGCAGGCGGATGGCGTCTCCGTGCAGGAACCAGGCTCCGGTCGGGGGACCCTGGCCCAGGGCTCGCGAGAGCCGCGGATCGAGGGGCGCGCTCACGGCGACGGGAGGGACCCGTGCCGCGGGCCGCGGCGGTGGGTCAGCGAGACTCGTCGAGTTGGCCGGAGCGCCGCTCGACCGGCAGGACGATGGAGTCGCTCGTCGCGATCGGCACCGCGTACGAGGAGCCGAACAGCCCGCCCCCGTCATCGAGCGCGGGAGCGAACGGTACGAGGAACCAGTCGGGCACATAGGGGTCGTCGGCGAACAGGGTCCCCTGGCTCTCCGCCGCCGTTTCCGCGGGCACGTCCGCCATCACCGGCGGAAGCTGCACTTCGACGAGCACGGGCTGACTCCCGTTCGACACGCCGAGCGTGAAGAGTCCCGCCGACGCCACGGCGATGGCGGCGGCCCGGCCGACCTGGCCCCGCCAGGACCGCTTCGAAGACTCGTCGACGTGATAGAGGCGATGCTGCAGGCGGGGAAGGAAGTCCGGAGAGGTGCTGACGCGGGGGAGGGCGCGCCAGACGGCGAGCCCGCGAGTCATCACCCGCTGGTAGCGCCGACACGACCTGCAATCTTCCAGATGCGCGTCGAAACGACGGCGCTCGTCGGCGTCCAGCGTACCGTCGAGGTAGTCGGTATGTCGCTCGATAAACTCTTTGCAAACCATCATTGCACCAGCGTTCCTTCCGTTGGCCGGGCCGCGCGGGCCCGGGACTTCAATCGAGCATCGGGGCGATGATGCGGGCGAACCGGTTCCGCGCACGATTGAGGCGCGACTTCACGGTGCCCAGCGTTACGCCCGTGATCTCGGAAATCTCCTCGTAGCTCTTCCCTTCCAGTTCACGCAGCACGAATACGACACGGTGATGCTCGGGAAGTTCCGCGACCGCGGCCTCGACCTGTTCGCGCACCCGCCGCTTGCGGAACAGATCGTCGGGCCGGTAGGCCGTATCCTCGAATTCAAGCGGCCGATGGTCGGCGTCCCAACTCTTCCGGAGCGTATGGAAGAGTACCAGCGGGTTGCGCGCCCGGTTCCGCAGTTCGTTCTTCGCCAGGTTGCTGGCGATCGTATAGATCCAGGTCGAGAACTTCCGCGCGGGATCGAACCGGTGGAGGTGCCGGTAGACGCGCACGAAGGTCTCCTGCACGAGATCCTCGGCTCGGTCCCGGTCGCCGATGGTGCGGTAGATGAAGTTCAGCAGGCGGTCCTGGTAGCGGTCGGCGATCTCGTTGAACGCGAAGCGCTGCCCCCCCAGGTAGTGGGTGACGAGTTCGGCGTCCTCGAGGCGCTTCAACTCCGCGCGCCCGAGCGATGCCACCTCCTCCGGCGCTGCGTATTGCCTCGATACCTCGAGGTTCGGCTTCGTGTCCATGCCGCTCCCTTTGCGGGCTTCCCGTTCCCGTTGCAGACGATCCGACGCGTTAAACCCCACGCCCGCCGATTCGATCCATCCGGCGGGCGACCCAGCGCGCCGCGAGGGTCAGCGCGCAGATCGTCTTGCCGTCGCTGATCTCCCCCGCATCGATCATCTCGATGGTACGGCGCAGGGGCAGCCGATGCACATCCATGAACTCGCTCGCCTCGTGACTCGTCTCTCCCGCCTCCAGATCCCACGCCGCGAAGAGGTGGATGACCTCGTCCGTGAACCCCGGCGTCGTGCGCACGGAGGCCAGCCGCTCCAGGCGTCCGGCGCGGAGTCCCGCCTCCTCTTCCAGTTCCCGGAGCGCGCACGCCTCGGGAGGCTCGCCGGGCTCCAGGTTCCCGGCCGGCACCTCCCAGATGAACCCGCGCGCGGCGTACCTGTATTGGCGCACCAGCGTGACGATGGGCTCGCGCGCGGCGGCGGCGGTCCGGTCGGGCGGGTCGGGAAGGTCCAGCGCGACGACGGCGGAGGCGCCGGGGTGGCGGATCAGTTCGAGCCGGCCGATGGACCCGTCCGGAAACCGCACGCGATCCACGTCGACATGGATCCGGCGGCCGGAGTAGACGCGCTCGCCGTCCACGCGGCCCGTCGGAGCGCCGCCCCCGGCGCCCTCGCGCGCCCCGCCGGTCACCGCGCGCTCACGAGGCGGGACGGACGTCCACGCGCCCGAAACCGTTCAGCGTGGGCTCGGCCGTCGCCGCGTCGCCGACGGCGAGGAGGGTGAGGCGGTCGGGATCGAGGTACGTGCGGCAGACCTCCCGCACCTGCTCGGGCGTCACGGCCTCGATGCGGGAGCGGTACGTCTCCCAGTAGTCGTCGGGGAGGCCGAATACGCGCTGGCGGCTCACCTTTCCGCAGACCTGCACCGCGGTCTCGAACTGGAGCGGCAGGGAGAGCGTGAGGGCATTGCGGGCCAGTTCCATTTCGTCGGCGGTGACGGGCGTCGTGCGCATGGCCTCGATCTCGCCCAGGATCTCCTCGAACGCGGGTCCGGTCCGGACGGTCTCGACGGCCGTGCGCGCGACGAACGGCCCCGCGCCGCGGCGGAACCGGAAACTCGACCTCGCCCCGTAGGTCCACCCTTTGTCCTCGCGCAGGTTGAGGTTGATCCGGGAGTTGAACAGGCCGCCGAGGATCGCGTTGGCCACGATGATCGCGTGATGGTCCCCGGTGTTGTAGGGCACGCCCACCGTCGCGACGCGAATCTCGCTCTGGGGGCTGCCGGGACGGTCGATGAGGATGAGGTCGTTCGCCCGCGGCTCCGGCGCTTCCGGGGGCGCAACCGGGGCGGTGTCGCCGCTCCAGGCGCCGAAACGCGCCTCCGCCGCGGACATGAGACGTTCGCGGTCGAGGTCGCCGCACGCGATGAGAATGGCGCCGCCGGGGCGATAGCGCGCGGCGTGAAATTCCCGCACCGCTTCCGGGCCGATCTCCGACACGGTGGGGCCGGTTCCGGCCGCCGGCCGGCCGTACAGGCCGTCACCGTAGAGTTCGGCGATCGTGGCGAGACCCGCGACGTTCGCCGGGTCGTCCGCCTGGCGTTCGATCTCGTCGATGCGCTCGCGGCGGATGCGTTCGACTTCGTGCTCCGGGAACTCGGAATCGAGGATGGTGGCGGCGAGGAACTCGAGCGCCTCCTCGAACACCTCCGAAAGGAAGTGCATCGAGACGGCCCCGACGGCGTAGCCGGCCGTCGCGCGGTAGCCGACGCCGAGGCGGTCGAGCCAGCGCGCCATCTCGATGGCATCCCGGCCGGGGGTGCCGGCGGTGAGGAGCCGGGCGGTGAGTTCGCCGAGACCGCCGAGTCGCGGCGGTTCGGCGCCCGCGCCGCACTCGAGGACGAGGTGGAGCGATACTTCGGGCAGACCGGGCCGCTCGGCGTGCTCGATGCGCAGGCCGTTGGGGAGCGCGAGGCGCTCGAAGCGCGGGAGCGCGAGCGGGCGCGGGGCGGCCGGCGCCGGGCGCACGGCACGGTCGAGGGTCGCGGCTCGGGGGTTCGTCACGGCGTCGCCTCCTCGGGCACGACGTGGAGGACGGTGAGGCCGCGCGGGTCGAGCACGTCGCGCGCCGCGCGCTCCACGTCGCGGCGGGTGACGGCTCCGTAGCGCGTGAAGGCGTCGTTCACATAGGCGGCGTCGCCCCGCAACACGGCCGCGTGCGCGATCGCGTCCGCCCGGTCGCCGAAGCCCGCGCGCCCGTTCAGGAGCCCGCGCCGGGCCCGGTTGCGCGCCCCCTCGATCTCTTCCTCCTCGACGCCGTCGCGGAGCAGGTCGTCGATGACGTCCCTCACCTCCGTCTCGAGGTCGGCGGCGGCGACGCCCGGGCGGGCGGTGGCGACGACGAAGCACATCCCGGCGCTCTCGGTCGGCCACGTGAAGGACGTCGCGTCCGCCGCCATCTGTTTCTCGTACACGAGCGTCTTCTCGAAGCGGGAACTGTTCCCGTCGGCGAGCAGGTAGTTGAGGATCACGACGGCCTCGAAATCGGGGTCCGCGTAGCGCGGCGAATGGTACATGAGGTACACGCGGGGCATCTGGACGCGGTCGCGAAGGAGCGCGCGCCGCTCTCCGCCGCGCGCCGGCACGGGGACCTCCGGGCGCGGCGCCACGGGTCGCGGGGGAATCTCCCCGAACCAGGCCTCGACCCGCTCCAGCGCCGCGGCCGGATCGAAGTCGCCGACGAGTACGAGGGTCGCGTTGCCGGGTCCGTAGTGGAGGTCGAAGAACTCGTGCACGTCCTCGAGCCGGGCCGCGTCGATGTCGGGCATGTAGCCGATGGTCGGATGACGGTAGGGGTGTCCCTCGTCGTAGGCGCGCTCGAGCAGGGTCTCGAACGCGAGGCCGTAGGGGCGGTTCTCGTACGCCTGCCGCCGCTCGTTCTTCACGACCTCGCGCTGGTTGTCGAGCTTCTCCTGGGTGATCCCGGGCTTGAAGAACCCCATGCGGTCGGACTCCAGCCACAGGCCAAGGTCCAGTTCGTTCGCGGGCAGGGTCTCGAAGTAGTTCGTGCGGTCGAACCACGTCGTCCCGTTGAGCGTGCCGCCGGCATCCTGAACGAGCTTGAAGTGGTGCTCGCGCGGCACGTGCTCGGACCCCTGGAAGAGGAGATGCTCGAAGAGGTGCGCGAAGCCGGTCCGGCCGGCGCGCTCGTTCTTCGATCCCACGTGGTACATGACGTGAACCGCGACGAGCGGCGCCGACGCATCGGGCTGCAGCACGACCCGCAGCCCGTTGTCGAGCGTGTGCTCAAGGATGTCGAATCTCATTGGTATTCTCCGTGCCGCTCCCGGCGCCGCGGCATGAGGTGAGGCGGAGGGAGATAAGCCGGGTTCTGTCACCGGCGGGCCAGGCCCGCGGCGAGGTCATCTATCTGGGACCTCGGTTGCCCGAGGCCTCGTGCGGCCTACCCGGAACTCGAACGCGACGGGCCGCCGCTCGTTCCTGCTTGGCCTTGCTCCCGGCGGGGTTTGCCGTGCCGTCCCTGTCACCAGGAAACGCGGTGGGCCCTTACCCCACCCTTTCACCCTTGCCTGTGCGTCTGGACCCTTGCGGGTCGCAGTCTGCCATCGGCGGTCTGCTCTCTGTGGCACTTTCCGTCGCCTCGCGACGCCCGGGCGTTACCCGGCGCCGTGCCCTGTGGAGCCCGGACTTTCCTCGAACGGCGTGACGCGCACCCGTCCGCGACCTCTTCTCCCTCCGCCGCGGACAACCTAACCGATTGGCAACCCCTTGAGGAATTGTCTACTCTAAGGGTAGGAGGAGAAGTGTCCGGCGGAAGCGGTTTCCGGGCCCGGAGGCTTCAGAAAGAAGGAGTCGCGAACGCGCGTAAATCGTATGCTACCTGAGTCTGCCATACCCCGCATGGCGATGGCCCTGTGGGCGCTGGGAAGCACGGCCGCGGCGGTTTCGCCCGCGGCCTCCCAGGAAACCAGCCCTGACGGCCCGTCGTCGTATTACGTCTACGTAGCGGCCGAATCGGAGGATCGCGTCGATCTCGTCCGGTTCGACGGCACCGGTGCGTCGGTGCTGGATTCCGTCTTCGTGGGCCGTTTCCCCACGGAAATCGACGGGCCGCACGGCCTGGCGGTCGATCCGAGCGGGGAACGGTGGTACGTGACGCTCGCCCACGGGAATCCCTTCGGCACGGTCGTCGCCTATTCCACGGAGACGAACCACCCGCTCGGGAGCGCGGAGCTGGGGCTCTTCCCCGCCACCATGCAGGTGACGCCGGCAGGCCTGCTCTTCGCGGCGAACTTCAACCTGCACGGCGAACACGAGCCGAGTTCGGTGTCCGTCGTCGACGTCGGGGCGATGATCGAGGTCGCGCAGATTCCGACCTGCACGATGCCGCACGGCTCGCGGCTCACGGCGGACGGGGCGCGGCACTACTCCGTGTGCATGATGGATGACGTGCTCGTGGAGGTCGACGCGCACCGGCTCGAGGTCACTCAGCGCTTTCTCCTCTCGCCGGGCTCGGAGCGGGCGTGGCCGCACGACTGGCTCCCGACGCGGCCCGTGGGAGCGGCCGCGTGCAGCCCGACGTGGGCGCACCCGGCCGTGGGCGGACGCCATGTGTACGTCGCGTGCAACCGGAACGCGGAGGTGCTGGAGATCGACGTGGAGTCGTGGCGGGTGACGCGACGGTTCGAGACGGGCGAGGGTCCGTACAACCTCGATGTGACTCCGGACGGCGCCCACCTCGTGGTGACGTACAAGGGCGGGCAGGCGACCGGCGTCTGGGATCTCGCCGACGGGACGGAGGTGGCCCGGGTTCCGAACACGCGGACGCTTCCGCACGGGATCGCGATCTCCCCGGATTCCCGATACGCCTTCGTGAGCGTGGAAGGCGTGGGCGGAGAGCCGGGAACGGTGGACGTGATCGACCTCCAGGCTGGGGTCCGGGCGGCCAGCGTCGACGTGGGGAAGCAGGCGGGCGGCATCGCCTTCTGGAAGGCGGAGCCGCGGTGAGGCGCGGCGGGCTGGCCGTGACCGCAGGGGTGCTCGCCGGGGTGCTCGCGGCGGCGTGCGGAGACGGTGGGAGCACGGAACTCGGCTCTCCGCCGACGACGCTCGTCCCCGTTTCCGTGGTCGTGGACACGATCGTGACGGGCGAGGCCACCGACCCCCCGATCTCGGTCCGGGTCGAGGATGCGCTCGGGAACGCGGTCGAAGGGGCGCCGGTCCGCTTCGTCATCGTGCGGGGCGAGGGCGAGCTTTCGCCGGGGGTCGCGGTCGCGGGGCAGAACGGCGTCGCGGAATCGGTCTACCGCGCGGGGCCCACCCCGGGTGAGGCGGAGATCCAGGCGGACATCCCGAGCGCCGCGAACGTCCCGGCCCTTCGCTTCCTCGTCTTCGCGGAGTCCGCGGACACGGTTCGTCTCAGCATCGTGGAGGGAGACGGCCAGCGGGCGGAGGCGGGGAGCCAGCTGCCGCTCGCGTTCTCCATCCGGGCGGAGACGACGAGCGGCGCTCCGGCCGGCGGCGTCCGCATCGCCTTCGACTGGACGGTGCCGGAAGAAGCCTCGGCCGCCCTGGAAGCGGGGGTAACGCCGGAGCTGCCACAGGCGGGGGACACGGCGGCCGTGGCGGAACCGCCGGAGCCGACCGCGCCGGCGGAGGAATTGCCGGAAAGCGCGGGAGCCCTCACGCACGACGTCGTGATGACGGACGCGGACGGACGCGGCGGGGCGGTGTTCACGCTGGGCTCGCGGCCGGGCGACTACCGGATCCACGTCTTCGCCACGGACGGCGTTTACTCGGACACGCTCTCCTTCTCGGCCACGGCGCTCGCCTCGCCGAGCGGCGCCGTGCAACTCGACTCGGTCGGGAACGGAAGACTCGCCGCGGGCACGCGGGCGCTGCTCCACGGAGGCGGCTTCCGCCCGGTCGCGGCCGACAACGAGGTCTGGATCGAAGGCACGGCGGCGACGGTGGTGAGCGCCACGGAGACCGAACTCACGGTGGAAGTGCCGGCCTTCGTCCGTACGTGCCTGCCCGAGCGCGAGGTCGGCGTGCGGGTGCTCGTGGGCTCCGAGGCCAGCAACGGCCTCCTGGTTCCGATCGAACCGGCCAACCAGCGCGTGAGTCTCGATGTCGGCGAGTCCCTTACGCTGCGCGGGCCCGTCGAGGTCGAATGCGTGCAGTTCCGGCCGGGGGCGCCCGTGGAAGCGGGAGAGGCGGGAGAACCCGGAGCGCCGGAAGACATCGAAGCGGCGACGCGGGAGTACCGGATCGTGATCGGCAACACGGGCCGCGGCGCCTCGAGCCGGCTTCCGCTCCGGTTCACCACGCGGACGCCCGCCGACATGTCGGGGGATGGCCCGGCGGTGGCGGTCGGCATCGGGAGGGTCGATGCGCGGGTCGCGGAGGCCGCGCTCGCCGGTACGCGCAGGGACATCGGGATTCGCGCACGCACGCTCGCCCGACTCGTTCAGGACCGCATCTCGCCCCTGCGGCCCGACGGGTCGACTGCGGTTTCCGCGCCGGCCCCGGGAGACACGCTCGAGTACTTCTTCGCCGTCGGTCCGGAACTGGCGGCGACCTGCGTCGACCCGACGAGGACGGTACGGGGGACGGTGCGGGCCGTGGGCGATGGGGTGGTGCTCGTGGAAGATCTCGCCGCGCCCGCGGGCGGGCCGACGGAGGAGGAGTGGCTGGCGCTTGCCGGGGAATTGGACGGGACGGTGCTTCCGGCCGTGACGTCCTACTTCGGCCTTCCCGAGGACATCGACCGGAACGGACGCGTCGTCGTCCTGTTCACGCCCGGCGTGAACCGGCTCGGCGACGGCGAGGCGGGGGTCGGCGGCTTCTCCCTCCCCCAGGATCTTGCCGCTTCGGGACGCGGCGACGGCGAACTGTCGGACCCGGACGGCGGGATCTGCCCGGCGAGCAACGAGGCCGAGATCATCTACAGCGTGAGCGCGGACCCCGACGGGACGCTCGGCCGCGCCGTCGCGACGGAGGATTTGCTGCGGGAGACGCAGGCCCTCGTGGCGCACGAAGTCCAGCACATCGTGAGCGCGGGGGGCCGCGTGCCCGCTTCTTCGGCGGGTTTCGGAGCCGCCGAGGAGGTATGGCTGGATGAGGCGCTTTCGAGCCTGGCCGAGGAAGTGGCGGGGCTCGCCGCGCTCGGACTCCCCCTGGGCGAGCGCCTGACCTTCGACCGCGTGTCCGGAACGCCGGAGGAACTCGAGACCTTCAATGCCTACATGCTGGGCAACTTCCGCAACCTCGGCCTGTACATGCTCGGACTCCCCGGGGCCCCCACCGTCTCGACGGACGATCTCGACGGCGTCGGCGGGTTGCAGATGCGGGGCTTCGGCTGGTTCCTGCTGCGACGGCTCGCGGACCAGGCGGGGGGCGACGAACGGGCCTTCTTCCGGTCCGTCGTCGGGGGCGGACGGAACTACGGGCGCGGGATCGCGAATCTGGAACGGGTCACCGGAAGGGAGTGGGCGAACATCCTGGCGGACGTGTCGGTCGCGCTGGCGCTGGGCGCGGGGACGCTGGACGAGGAGCCGGAGGATGCCCCGGGAGAGGACGTCGAAGCGCCGGCGGCGGGGCCGGACGCGGAGCCGCCGCTCGCCGCGGCAACGTGGGACGCCACCGATGTGTTCCGATCCTTGAATCAAGATACGGACACCCGATCGGGTCTTCCGACCGCGATCGCGCTCCGGACCGAACCGCTGGGGTTTGAAACCCGGGTGCTGAGCCTCGACGTAGGGCCGTCGAGCGTACGGTACTTCTCACTCGCCTCGGTTCCCGGCGCGCCGGGCCTTTCGCTGTCGCTGGAAACGGCGGGAGGAACCCCGGCGGGTGAGACCGCGGAACCGCTAATCACGATCGTGAGGATTAAATGAGACGCCCGTCCGGCGTTCTTCTCTTTCTCTTTCTCTCTCTGTGGGGGCTCGCTCCCGGAGCGTCGCAGCTGACGGCCCAGATGACCCCCTCCGCACCGTTCGGCAACGATACCGGCCCGGAATTCTTCGGACTCGCCGGCGTCATCCAACCCCTCAACAACCTCACGGACAACACCGGCGCGTACGGCATCGTGATGCCGCCGGACGTGATGATGGGGGGCGAAGCGACCTATTGGGCTTCGCGGGCGGTGGGAATCGGCGTCATGGGGCTCTATTCCCCGGCGACGCTCGAAGGCGTCGGCGGCGGACCGGGACGGGGTCTCGGAACGCTCGGCGAAATGGAGTACCTGGCGGGCACGGTGAACCTGACGTTCCGCCTGCGGTCGTCCGGCTCGGCCGGCGCGCTCGAACCCTACTTCACGGTGGGCGGGGGGCTCCGGCAGTTGAAGTTCTACGGCGCCGAGGTGCCGAAGCTCAGCGCGACGGATCCGATGGCGACGGCGGCGGTCGGGGTCCGGGTCCATCTCCTGTCATCGCTCTGGTTTCGGGGCGAACTCCGGGACATGGCGTCCTACTACATCTCCGCCCAAACGGACGCGTCGAAGCTGCAGAACGACGTCGGCATCACGATCGGCTTCGGCTACCGCGCCCGCTAAAGCCGCCTCCGCGTTCCGTCAGGAGCCGGACGAACCTGCCGTTCCGGCGGGCGGGACGCGCACTTCCAGGGTCCCGGGCGAGATCGACACGGACGTCTCCCCGCCGTTCGGCCACACGACGTGCAGCGTTGCGGGGCCGGCGGGCGCGTCGCCGGCGAGGCCGAGCGTCTGCGTCGGCTCGTGGCGGGCCAGGTAACCCTCCCCCGACCGGACCTCCCGCACCGGGCCGAACGTGCCGTCCGCGTATTCGAGGCGGAGGCGGGCGCCGATGGCCCGGGGGTTCGCGGGCGGGCCCACGAGCGTGACCCGGAGGCCGGGCGCCGCGCCGACGTTGCGGTAGAGCCGGGTCTCGCCGCCGTTGACGCCGAAGGCCACGTCCACCCGCCCGTCGCGGTCGTGGTCCGCGAGCGAGACGGCCCGGGCATCTCCGTAGACGGCGATCCCGGACGGGGGAGCCGTAACGGGCTCGAACTCCCCTTGGCCGTCCCCTCTCAGCCAGAGCCCTCGCCCCGCGTCGTAGCGCGGCGCCCCCGCCCGGCCGGCGTAGAAGTTCTGCGCGAGGACGAGGTCTTCGTGGCCGTCTCCGTCGAGGTCGCCGCCGGCGACGCCGAACGCGGGCGCGCGCTGGGCCGCCGCGGGCAGCGGGGCGCTCTCGAAGCCGGAAGGGCGGTTGAGCCACACGGTGTGGCGGAGTTCGTTCGCGTCCAGCCGGAGCTCGGGGTCCATGCCGCCGATGAGGTCGGTCAGCGGCGCGCGCGCGAAGCGCTCGTACGTCACGCGCAGGAGGGCCGGGAGTCCGCCGGGGACGGCGAGCGCGTCCCTGCCCCGTAGGGGGCGCCACGCGCCGGATTCCATCCGGGCCTCGACGAGATCGACGACGCCGTCGCGATTCATGTCGCCGTAGATGAGGGAATAGGCGGACGGTACGTCGAGATTCGCGCCCCAGCCGGTCGCGACGAGGTCGGGCCGTCCGTCCTCGTCGAAGTCCGCGGCGGCGAGGCCGTTCCAGCGCCCCGTGAGACGGGTGAGCCCCAGCGCGTCGCTCACATCGGTGAAACGGCCCTCGTCGTTGCGGAAGAGGCGGACGCTGCCCCATTCGAGGGCGAGCGCGAGGTCGGGGTCGCCGTCGAGGTCGTAGTCCGTGAAGAGGGCGGCGGAGACGAGCCCCAGGCGCGCGAAGGGGAGGGAACGCTCGGCATCGACGCGCAGGGCGTCGCCGTCGTGGATCAGCAGGCGGGAGTCGACCGCGAGGGGGTAGGCGCCGGGGGCGACGCGGCCGCCCACGAAGAGGTCGAGGTCGCCGTCGCCGTCGATGTCGGCCTGGGCGAGCGGGCCGGTCGTCGCGGGGAGCTGACCGGGCGGGGGGCCGGGCGCTTCGATGAGCGGGGGCGCCGGCGCGGACGCGCCGAGCGGCGCCGCGATGACTGCGGGAACGGCCGCGGCTTCCGCGGGCGAGCCCGCCTCGTACGCGCTCGTGCCGATGAGCAGCGCGACGCGACCGTCGGCCGCGCGGTGCGGCAGCGCGGCGGTCGCGTCCCACGCCAGCGCGGGCACGAGAGCCCGCGGGGCGGCGAAGCCGTCCCCATCGTTGCGAATCAGGACCGGGCTGCCCCCCCGGCCGCTCCCGACGATGAGATCCGCGTCGCCGTCGTCTTCCACGTCGATCCACGACACGCCCGGGCCGGGCCGGTCGAGCGAATGGGGCAGGAGCGGCTGCCGGAGCCGGTCGTCGAAGGGCGACTCGACATGCCTGTGGCCGAGCCGATCCGAAATGTCGACGAAGTGCGTCCCGGCCTCGGCTGTCGCCGCCGTGGCGGGGCCGTCGGGGTCGGGCGCCACCAACTCCGCGGTGGCGGCTTCGATCTCGTATTCGCGGTTCGCGACGACCCCTTCCAGCCGCGTGCGGCGACGGTCCGGCCAGTCGACGGTGAGGACCATCTCGCCGTCCGCCTCCGCGGCGAAGCTGGCGGCGGGTTCGGACGAGGAGAGATAGGCGCCGCCCGCGGTGATCTCACGCACCTGAGCGGGCATCCCTCCGGAACTCTCGAGGCGGATCCGGGCCCCGATCCCGCGCGTGTTCGGGCCCGGCCCCCGCAGACGCACGAGGATCCGGGGCGCCGGGGCGTCGTTACGGTACAGGAGGGGGGCCGCCCCGAGCCGGGTCACGACGACGTCGAGGTCTCCGTCGCGGTCGAGATCTCC
This sequence comes from Candidatus Palauibacter scopulicola, assembly GCF_947581915.1. Taxonomy (NCBI): domain Bacteria; kingdom Pseudomonadati; phylum Gemmatimonadota; class Gemmatimonadia; order Candidatus Palauibacterales; family Candidatus Palauibacteraceae; genus Candidatus Palauibacter; species Candidatus Palauibacter scopulicola. Next base: position 68,495 of record NZ_CANPWG010000058.1, on the reverse strand, counting down.
CGCCGCGAGACCGTGCGAGATGTCGGCCTCGTGTCCCCAGCGCCAGCCCTCGCTCACGTCCGTAAAGCCCTCCGCCCCGCCGCGGAAGGCGACGTTCGGCTGCGCGAGCGGCGGGAACATGCGCAGGGCCTGATCCGCCGGCAGCCCGGGAATCGCCGCCACGCGGGCGTTGGCGTCGCCGTCCAACTGGTCCCACGCGTGTCCCGTCGTGACGAGGATGTCGTTCCAGCCGTCGAGGTCCGCGTCCACGATGAGCGCGCCCCACGTCCAGTCGGAGGCGGCGAGCCCGAGTTCCCACGCCGCCTCGGCGAAGGTTCCGTCCCCCCGGTTGAGCTGGACCGCGTTCCGGTTCACCTGGATTCTCGTGTCCGTGAGGCCGGGTCGTTCAGGAACGGCCTCGTAGCTCGGGGTCTGGGCGAGGCGCTCCGCCGCGTCGCGGGCGAGCATGTCGGTGGTGAGGAGATCGAGGTCCCCGTCGCGGTCGAGATCGCCCACATCGACGGCCATCGAGGAGAGGCTCGTCGTGCGGACGGCGACGGCCGGGGCGGGCGCGAACGTCCCGTCGCCGCGGTTGATCCAGATGCCGTCCTCGCTGTTGAAGTCGTTCGCCACGTAGAGATCCGGGTCGCCGTCCTCGTCCCAGTCGCTGAACCTCGCCGCGAGTCCCCAGTCGCGGGTCGGCGTCGAGACGTTCCCGCGGGAACGCGCGAGGGGCGCTCCGGGAGCCGCGGGCGCGAACCGTCCGTCCCCGAGCCCGGTGTAATACTCGTCCGGCTCGCCAAGCTCGAAGCGGCGCACGAAGCGGCCGTCGAACTCCACGCGGTAGTGCTCGTCGTAGAGGTCCCGCAGTTCCGGAAGGGTGTCGAGATTCCCGTCCTCGCCGCGCCGCAGGTGGTTGATGTCGAGAACGTCCGGCGGGTAGAGGTCGTCGACCTGCCGCGTCTTGTAGTTGGCGACGTAGAGATCGAGGTCGCCGTCGCCATCGGTGTCGGCCAGGGTGAGCGTCGTGCTCCCCCACGCCCCGGCGAGGCCCGCGTCCTCGAGTTCCGCGAAGCCGCCCGCGCCGTCGCCGAGGAAGATCCGGTTCCGGCCTCCATGGACCGCGATCAGGAGATCGAGGTCATCGTCTCCATCGACGTCGACGAGCGCGGCGCCTCTCGCGAGCACGTCCTCGAGCGCGATGGCGGGCGGCGTGATCTCCTCGAAGCGCCAGCCGCCGAGGTTGCGGTAGAGCGCGCTCGGGCACCCGAAGCCGGCGAAGAAGAGATCCGCCAGGCCGTCCCCGTCGACATCCCCGATCGCGACGCCGTGCCCTTCCGCGCGCACCCGGTTGCGCAGGCGCGTCTCCTCGTCGACGTCGTACAGGAAAGACACGCCGAGGTCGGAGCCGTCGAGCGGCCGGAAGCCGCCCGAGCCCCGCAGGTGCAACTCCCGCCAGCGGTATCCGTCCGCCTCGACCCAGGGTCCCGGGTCCGGCGCCCCGCACGCCGAGACGAGGAGGACCGCCGCGAGGAGCGTCCTTGTGTTCAGCCACCCTCCCCGTTCGCCGACGCCCCGCGGCCGCCGCCGATCACGCGCTCGAACAACTCGTAGATGCGCCGGTATTCATCGGTCCACGACGAGGGCTCCGCAAAACCGTGGTTCTCCACCGGGTACACCGCCATCTCCCAGTTCTCCTTCCCCAGTTCAATGAGGCGCTGGGCGAGGCGCACGACGTCGGAGAAATGCACGTTCGTGTCGTACATCCCGTGCGCCATGAGGAGGTGTCCCTCGAGGCCCTCGGCGAAGTAGATGGGGGAGGACTGGCGGTACGCCTCCTCGTCCTCGTGGGGGAGGTTGAGGATGCGGCTCGTGTACCAGTGGTTGTAGTGCGCCCAGTCGGTCACCGAGCGGAGCGCGCCGCCCGCCTGGAAGGACTCCGGCGCGGTGAAGAGCGCCATCAGCGTGATGAAGCCGCCGTAGGACCCGCCGTAGATCCCCATGCGGTCGGGGTCGACGCCCTCCTCGCGGACGAGGTAGGCGGCGCCGTCCACCTGGTCGGAGAGGTCCCAGCCGCCCATGTGCCGGTAGATCGCCGTGCGCCAGTCGCGCCCGTAGCCGGCGGAGCCCCGGTAGTCGATGTCGAGCACCGTGTAGCCCTGGGCCGCCAGGAAGTGGTGGAACATGTACTCGCGGTAGTAGTTCGACCACCAGTTGTGGACGTTGTGCAGGTATCCCGCCCCGTGGACGAAGATGACGCCGGCCCCGTTGGGTTCGACGCCGAAGTCGGCGGGCCGGTAGATGCGCGCGGGCACCGGCATCCCGTCGCGGGCCTCGAAGTGCACGATCTCGGGCCGGAGCCAGGGGAAGCCGAGCCACGTCCCGGTGGGGGAGGTCGTGACCTGTGTCATCGCGGCGCCCGGAGCGGCGTCGGCGACGTACAGTTCGGGCGGCCGGTTCGCGCGCGAATGGAGGACGGCGAAGCGACGCCCGTCGGGCGACGGCGTGACGGTGAACGAGCCCTCTCCCTCGAGGAGCTGGACGCGGCCGGAGCCGTCGAAGTCCATGCGCCACGGGTGCTGGTCGAAGGGGGAGAGTTCGCTCGTCTGGAGGAGGAAGGCGTCCCATCCGTCCGGGATCGTCGCGCCGAGCACCTCCCACTCGCCGGCCGTGAGCGCCTCCTTGTCGCCGCCATCGGCGTCGATCGCGTACAGGTGGGAGTAGCCCGTCTCCTCGCTCACGTACCAGGCGCGCGGCATCTCGCCCGCCGCCTCCGCCGGGAGCCAGCCGATGCAGCCCGCGCCCTGGGCGCCGAAGCAGGGGCCGCCGACCCACGCCTCGTCATCGTGCGAATCGAGCAGCGTGAGTTCGCCGCTCGCCGCTTCGTAGGCGTAGAGGCGCCACGTCTTGTAGTCGTAGTCCACCGCGAACACGAGCCCGTGGGAGCCCGCGTCGTTCCAGCCCGCGAAGCTCGCCACGGCGAGGCGGTCGTCGGATTCAGGCCCGTCCGCGGCAGCTCCGTCCCCGTCGTCCAACCCGGCTTCGGACTCCCCGGATTCCGGATCCGAGCCGTCCCCCGAGAGGTCGAGCCAAGTGGCTTCGCCCGTTTCGGCATGGACCACGGCGAGTCTGGACTCGCCCTGTTCGTCGCCGACCTTGGGACGCATCTCGGTGTTCTCCGTGTAGCCGGACTCCGTGATCCAGAGGGGGATATCGGTGCGCCGGCCCCCATCGTTGAAACTGCCGCGGGTCGCGGTGACCGCGATCCACGTGCCGGTGGGATCGGCGACAAGCGACTGCGCGCGCTCGCCCTGCGCGAGGTGCAGGGTCTCGCGCTGGCCGGTCTCCCTGAGCTCCCGGCGCTCCTCGGCGCGCTCCTCCCGGATGTCCTGCACGCGGATGTGCTCGAACAGCTCCCGCTGCTGTTCCTCGAGGAAGGCCTTGTGCCCCTCGGCCTCGGGGTCTTCGGGCTGCTCCGGCCCGCCCACCGCGGTGAGCTGCCGGATTTCGCCATCGTCGATGTCGAAGGCGAAGAGGTTGTTCCCGCGGCGGAAGAAGATGGAGGCGCCGTCGCCGGAGAAGACGGGACCCATCTCGGCGTCCTGGGTGTGGGTGAGCCGCCGGGTCGCGGCGCCCTCCCGCTCGATGAGATAGAGGTCTCCGTCGGACGACGTCACGCGCCAGCGGCCATCCGCGGAGACATCGCCCGCTGCCAGGATGGGACCGAGGCGAAGTTCGTCCTCGTCGTCGATCCGCTCCGGCGTGCCGCCGGTCGAACGGACGCGGTATAGGGCGCGCTGCTCGTGCCACTCGGCGCCGCCCGGCAGCCAGCGGAAGTAGATCCACTCGCCGTCGTCGGACCAGCTCACGCCGACCGGCGCCTGCCCGACGTGCTCGGGGCCGCGCATGATGGATTCGAGCGTGAGCGCGAAGGCGTTGTCGCGCGCGGGGGCCGGCTCGAAACTGGCGAGACCCTGCGCCTGAAGGGCCGGAGCGGCCGTGAGCGCGAGCACGGCCGCGGCGATCCACGAAGCGACGCGCCGCGAGACTGAGGGCCGCGCGGCGGGGGGGCGGAGGTTCGGGGAGAACTTCACGGGGCACCTCCTCCGTTCCTGGAGGGCAGATACTGTCCCGGGATCGGCAGATCCGGCCGTTCCGCGGCCCAGTAGATCGTGACGACGTACCAGCGGCCGCCGTCGTGCATGAGCTGGATGGAGTTGATGCCGCGCGCGAACGGCTCGGGGTCGTCCGCGGTGCGCTTCGAGTCGTAGGTGGAGAACGCGTGCACCACGGGGCCGAAGCGCTCCTCGCTGCGGGCGATCTCCCGCTCGAAGAACCCGTTCTGTTCGAGGAAACCGCCCGCCTGCTCGGCGTATTCGCCCGGGCTCCACACCTGGTAGCCGTGCTCGCCCTCCGGGGACCGGCCCGTGGGAATGAGGCGGGCCTCGGGAATGAACAGCGAGCGGAAGCGGTCCCAGTCGCGCGCCTGCCCGGCCGGGCCCGAGATCACGTCGTAGAGCGCGGTCAGGATGCTGTCGACCGACTCCACGTCGCCGGGATCGGCGTCGGGCCAACTCTCCGCCATGGCCACGCTCGCGCGGCCCTGGGCGAGGGAGGGTGCGGGCGCCGCGAGCGCCAGGGGTCCGGCGGCCAGCGCGCCGAGGAGGAAGAGTGTGCGCAATCGTCGCATCGGTCAGCTCCGGGTGAGGGGGTTGGGCGTCCCCGAATCTAGCGTCGTGTCCCGGAAATACCACGGCCATTCGAGCATCCGGACCCGGCGCCCGGTGCGGTCCGGCGACCGAGGCCGGCAAACGGCGTCGCACGCAGCGCTCGGTTGCATCGGACGCGGGCCGGTTCTACCGTTTTCGGCTTGCGCCACCCGCGCCCGTAGCTCAATTGGACAGAGCGTCTGACTTCGGATCAGAAGGCTGGGGGTTCGAGTCCTCCCGGGCGCATGATCCCCCGGCCGAAGACGTCAGCGACTTCATTCGACTCCGGTGACTCCGCAGACATGAAACCGAGTCCAGACACGCGACACAGCCGGCCCGCGACCCCTTCGCCGGCCGCCCAGTGTCCCATCGATCACGCGGCGGCCGAGCGCGCCGCGCGCGCGCTGCCCGGCCCGGTGCGACGGGCCGTCTTCCTGGGCGTGGGGAGCCTCAGCGTGAGCGCCGGCATCATCGGCATCGTGGTGCCGCTCTGGCCCACGACCTGCTTCCTCCTGCTGGCCGCGTGGTGCTTCGCGCGCAGTTCCCCCCGCGCCGAGCGCTGGCTGTACGAGAACCGCCTTTTCGGCCGCTACCTCGCCGCCTACCGCGAGCGCGGCGTGATCTCCACCCGCGTCCGGCGCGGCGCGACGATCTTCCTGTGGAGCGCGATCCTCGTCTCCGCCGTGTTCGCCGCCGGCCAACTCTGGCTCGTCGCCCTCCTCCTGCTCATCGCCGCCCTCGTCACCGCCCACCTCTACTCTCTCCCGGGAGAAGGCTAGCCGCGCGACGCTACCCCGCGGGGCGCGTGACGGCCCGCTCGTGGACGACTTGCGAGGCGGGCGGAGTGATGATTCGGCAGGTGGGCCCGGGAGCGCGCGCGAGCCGGCGATCGAGCGTCAGGAGTGGGCGCGAGAGCGCCTCGGCGAGGGCCACGTACCAACCGTCGTAGATCGTGAGGTTGTGACGAAGTTCCCACGCACGGTCGGCGAGGGGTTCGAACGGGAAAAGTTGAATCTTGAGCGTCAGCAGCCTGCGACGAGCGAGATTGGCTGCGGAACTCTCGATCCGTTCGGCAAGCTCAAGTCGGCGGAGGACGTTGGTCGCCTCGGCGAGGACCAGTTGCGGACCGGCCAGCGAACGGCCCTCGCGAGTAGCGTCCACCACGGCGGCCTCGGACCACATGCCGTGAGGCCCGAGGTGGGCGACCGCCGCCGCGAGGACCGAGGCATCAACGATAACCGTCACTTCCGGTCGGCATCTATAGCCTGCAGGATGCTCTCCGTGGTCACGCGATTGCTCGACAACCGCTTGTCGGCCCGGACCTTCTCGATCCACTCCTCAACGGTGGGTTTCGCCACCAGCCGCTCGAGTTCGCCGCGCAGGTACCGCTGCATCGACTGGCCGCGGGAGGCCGCGCGGGCCTTCAGCCGGTCACGCACTTCCTCGGGGACGTCTCGAATGGTGATTTGAACGCTCATGACATCATTTTGACGTCATAAGCAGCGTTTCGCAAGCAACCACGTTCCCGCGGGAACGTCTCCCGGGCACGGCCGATCCGGATCTACGCGCCGAGGGCGGAGATGAGGTCGGAGCGGGTGAGGATGCCGAGCGTGCCGCCTTCCTGCCGCACGAGCACGGCGGGCTGGTCTCCGCTGAGGGCGTTGGCGAAGGCGTGGACGGGGTTCGAGGCCTCCACCGTCGGGAAGGGCGGGCCCATGACGTCGCGCACGAGGCGCCCCCGCGCGTCGGGGTCTCCCATGAGGAAGCGCAGGATGTTCTGCTCGATGAGGCTCCCGACGACCTCTCCTGCCTCCGTCACTGGAAGCTGGGAGATCGCGTGTTCCCGCATCGACGCGATCGCATCCTCGAGCGACATGTCGACGGGGGCCGACACCAGCGGCCGGTCGGTCGAACGGCGCGTGACGAGCACACCCGCGGTGAGGGTCTCGCCCTCATCGAGGAAGCCGTGCTCCTGCATCCAGACGTCGTTGTAGACCTTTCCGAGCGCGCGATAGCCGCCGTCCGGCATGATCACGACGAGCACATCCTCGTCGGAGACCGCGTCGCGGTTCACCTCCATCCACCCGAGGGCGCCGGCCATCGCCATGCCGCACGAGCCGCCGAGGAACATCCCCTCCTCGCGCGCGAGACGGCGGGTCATGAGCATCGATTCCCGGTCCGTGACGCGCACGTAGTCGTCCACGATGTCGAAGTTCATGTTGCCCGCGAGGATGTCCTCCCCCACCCCCTCGGTGACGTAGGGATGGATCTCGTCCTCGTCGAACTCGCCGGTGTGGAAGTACTTCCAGTAGACGGAGCCGTAAGGGTCCACGCCGATGATCCGCACGTCGGGGTTCCGTTCCTTGAGGTAGGCGGCGGAGCCCGAGATCGTGCCGCCGGTGCCGGAGCCGACGAAGAGGTGCGTGATCCTCCCCTCCGTCCCCTCCCACAGTTCCGGGCCGGTCGTCCGCAGGTGGGCGAGCGTGTTGGCGGGGTTGTCGTACTGGTTCATGTAGAAGGAGTTGGGGGTCTCCTCCGCGAGCCGGCGCGAGACCTGGTAGTAGGAGCGCGGATCCTCCGGGTCCACCGCCGTCGGACAGACGATGACTTCCGCTCCGAGCGCGCGCAGGATGGCGATCTTCTCGGGGCTCTGCTTGTCGGTGGTCGCGAAGATGCACTTGTAGCCGCGGGCGATCGCGGCGAGGGCCAGCCCGACGCCGGTGTTGCCGCTCGTGCCCTCGACGATCGTTCCGCCAGGCTGGATCTCGCCCCGCGCCTCGGCGTCGTCGAGCATCGAGACGCCGATGCGGTCCTTGACGGAGCCGCCGGGGTTGAAGTACTCGAGCTTCGCGAGGACGGTGCCGGGCAGGTGCGCCGCGAGGCGGTTTACGCGCACCAGCGGCGTGCCGCCGATCGTGCCCAGGATGTCCTCGTGCCACATGAAGATCTGCCCTCTCTGGCGCCGGCGCCCGCTTGCCGGGCTACCCGGTCAGGTTGAAGAGCCGGCTGTACTTGACGACGAGCTGGCGCTGCTTCGGACCGGCCATGATGCCCGTACGCTCGAGCGAGCCGGTGTGATTCGTGTCGTTCCACACCACGTACAACCCCGTACCCGCCGTATCGAGCCACGCGAAGCGGACATTGGTCCCGACGTCCTTCGTATCGTCGTTGTACTGGACGTTCGCCTGCAGATAAACGCGCGGCGTGAACGAATATGACGCGTTGAAGCGCACGACGGCGGTCTTGAAGCTGCCCTCGTCGAGCCGGACGTCGAAATAGTTCGTGATGAGGCTCGCGCTGAGCCTGTCCCCGTAGCGGTACGCGAGCGTCGCGTTCGGGCCGAAGCGGGTCCCGCTGTAGAACCCGCCCAGGTCCCAGCCGACGGACAGCGACAGGGGGGCGCCCCGGTTCGTGTTCGCCCTGAACTCCCAGTCGATGTTGTGGTAGGTGCCGGCCGGGATGACGATGTTTTCCCGGATCGCGAACGGGGCCTCGAGACCCTCCCCCGTGAAGTTGAAGCCGGGAAGCTGGAAGAAGGCGCCGTTCTCGAACTGGAAGTGGTTGTCGAAGTGCACGAGATACGACTCGTTGAAGCCGCCCAGCGTCCACCAGCTGTTCCCGGAAATGTGGGGACGGAACTCCCGGAACCATGACACGCCGTCGGTGCGCATGTGGCGGAGGAAGCGCCAGTTCAACTGGCGGTAGCCGCGCCGGTTGACGAAGCCGACCTCCGGGTTGAAGGCGTCGCCGATCTGCCGGTATCCGGTCGTGACCTGCCAGTCCCGCGTCACGTACCGCATGCCGCCGGCGAAGCCGTACTCGCCGTCGTTGAACCCCGATCCCGCGGCGTCCTCCCCGCCGGGGACGGGCGTGGCGGTGAGGCTCGCCCAGCCGTCGAACGTCAGGGCGTCGCCGATGCCGAGCCGGCCGTCGATCCCGTACGTGAGGTTGTGGTCTCCCGCGTCGGCCGTGTTGAGGCGCGACACGAAGATGGCGCCGAGCTGCGACCGGTTGCCGAACTCCCGGTACGCCCGCAGCACGCCGAAGTTGTTGGCGGGCGCGATCCGCTCGCTGACGCCCGCGTCGTCGTCGAAGTGGAAGGCCTCCTCGGTCTGGATGTTGAGCATGCCGACCTGGAAGGCGCCGACCTTTCCGGTCATGCGGGCGCCCGCCGTGATCGGCACCTCCCGGCCGCCCTGAAGCCCGATGCGGCGGCTGAAGAAGAGTTCGGCCGAACGGCTCGCGCCGACCGCGAAGGTGCCCGCGTTCTCCAGGAAGAAGGCGCGCTTCTCGGGGAAGAAGAGGCTGAAGCGCGTGAGGTTTACCTGCTGGTCGTCGACCTCCGCCTGCGCGAAGTCGGTGTTCACCGTGAGGTCGAGCGTGAGGCTCTGGTTGAGGCCGATCTTGGCGTCGCCCCCGATCTGTCGCCCGAACTCCGTCTCCGGCGACGGCACGCCATAGTCCCTGAAGCCGTCCATGAGCGCGTACGGGCTGATCGATACCGTGCGCCGGGCGGGGGCCTCGAGCGCGAGGATACCGGCGAGCGAGACGCGGTAGACGCCGAACTGCCTGGGCAGGGGCGCCCACATCGACTGCTCGCTGTTGCGGCGGATCTTGCGCTCGACGTTCAGGCCCCAGTCCTGCGGTCCCCCGGCGCCGTAGCGCAGCGTCGAGAACGGGATCCGCATCTCGGCGTACCAGCCGCGATCGTCCCTGCTCGTGGCGACCTCCCACGAGGCGTCCCAGTTGAGGTTGAAGCCGCCGGCCGAGCCGCGCTGCTGGCGGCCCCCGCCCCGACCGCCGCCCACTCCCTCGCCGGTCACCTGTCCGTCGTACTCGATCCCCGCCGGCGTGGTGCCGAAGACGAGGGCGTTCTGCCGGTCCAGGTAGGTGTCGAGCACGACGACGAAGGCATCGGAATCGTCGAGCGAAGCGTCCCGCAGCGTCTGGCCCGTGACAATGCCCGCCGGATCGTCGTCGAAGAGCCACGCGCCGATGTACAGCGCCGCGCCGTCGTAGCCGACGCGGACCTCCGTGGGCTGCGACACCGGCTGGCCCTCGGTGGGCTCGCGCTGGGTGAAGCCGTCGAGCGGCGCGAGGCCCGACCAGGCCTCGTCGTCGAGCCGACCGTCGATGACCGGAGGCGTCGCGATCTCCGACGCCCGCGCCCGGGGCGCCTGCTGGCTTTGCAGCAGGGCAGGCGCGAGGAGCACGACAAGCATGGTGCCGACGATACTGGCCAGGAGATCGCGAGTCGCGCGCATGCAGCCCCGTTCCCTTCTCAAGTGACGGTCCGCTGAAACGACACGGTCCCGCCGCGGATGGCGGCGACCTCGGCGGGCCCCACGCGGCAGCAGCCGCCGATGCCGTCGGCGCCCGCCGCGCGCCACTCGGCGGCGCTCCCCGCCCAGTCCATGGGGGTCGCCGGGCCGGTCCAGCACTTCGTCTCGGCGTCCCAGGTCTCGCCCGAGTTCGGGTAGACGAGGATCGGTTTCCCGGTCGCGCGGCGAGCCGCCCCGATGAGAGACACCGTGAGGCTCGGATCCGTGCAATTCGCGCCGACCGCGACGACGTGGGGTTCGGCGTCGCACAGGGCGACGGCGGCCTCGAGCGGGGTGCCGTCCGCGAGGCGCGCGCCGTCGCGGCACTGGAAGCTGATCCACGTCGGGCGATGGGACACGGCGGCGAGCCGGCAGTAGGCGCGCGTCTCCTCCACGGAGGGCGTCGTCTCGCAGGCGAGGACGTCGGCCTCCGTCTCGGCGAGGACCTGCCAGCGCGGGGCGTGGAAGTCGTACAACTCGGCCGCGGAGAGCCCGTAGTCGCCCGTGTACTCCGATCCATCGGCCAGGTAGGCCCCGTACGGCCCGATGCTCGCCGCGACGAGCGGGGGCGGGCCGCTCGCGGCCACCGGCCCACCGGGCGCGGACGGCGGGCCGTCGAGCGGGGGCGCACCGCGGCCGCCGAGAAAGTCCGCGCGGGCCGAGAGGGCGACGTCGACGGACTCGCGCAGGACGCGCACGGTCGCCGCCGCGTCGAGCCCGCGCGCCGCGAAACCCTCGAAGGTCGCCTGGTAGGTCGCGGTGGCGATGCAGTCGGCCCCCGCGTCGAGGAAGCGGCGGTGCGCGGCGCGGATCGCCTCGGGATCGTCGATGAGCGCGCGGGCGGACCACAGGGGATCGTTGAGATCGCAGCCCAGCGCCTCGAGTTCCGTCGCAAGGCCGCCGTCGAGGACCAGGAAGCCCTCCCGCTCGATGAAGTCGCGGATCGGGTCGGTCAACGCGGGTCCGGGCCGACCATGATCGAGAACCCTTCGAACACGAACTCGACCCCGCCGTCCCGCAGTCGGTTGCCGACGGCGATGCCGTCGAACATGGCTTCCACGGCGTCGTGCAGTTCGAGCAGCCGCGAGGGCTGCGCGACCGGCGTGTTATGGCCCGTGAACAGCATCGTCAACTCGGGCGCGAGCTCGGCGAGTCGGGCCACCGAGGCCCGGTACGCCTGCAGGTCCGTCTCGGGGGCGAAGAGCCAGATCGGGCCCTCGTAGAAGGAATCGCCCGTCCAGAGGAACCCGGCTTCGCGGTCGACGAGGGCGATCGCGTCGGGCGTGTGGCCGGGGACGGCGATGACTTCGAGCGTGCGCCCCCCCAAGTCGATGCGGTGTCCGTCGTCGATGAAGGCGGAGACCTCGAAGGCGGGCGTATGGTAGTTGTCCTCCGTGATTCCCGCGGGCAGGGGCCGACAGAGCGCGTTTCCGGCCACTTCTCCGCGCACCTCGACGTTCGTGCGGCCCCGGGCGTGCGCGCGAGTGAACTCCGTGTCCAGGGCAAGCACGCGCTCGAACTCGGCGTTGCCCCCGACGTGGTCCATGTGCGTGTGCGAGTTGAGGACGGTCACGGGCAGCGCCGTGAGTTCGTCCACGACGGCGCGGATGCGGCCGATCCCCATCCCCGTGTCGAAGAGGAGGGCGCCCTCCTCACCCAGGATCAGGTAGGAGATGACCTCCTGGAACTGGAACGGCTCGTAGATCGCGTACACGCGCGGGGCGACGCGATACGCCTCGAACCAGTCATCCGCGACTTCGACGCGCTCCAGATCGGCGTACTGCGAACGGGGCACGTTCGAGCAGAACCCCGCCGTCGCGGCCTTGGATTCGGGGGCGATGTCCGGGCCCGGTGCGCAGGCGAGCGCCCCCCCGGCCAGCGCGCCCGCGCCCGCCAGCCGGAGGATCGCCCCGCGCACGTCCGCTATCCGTCGTCGTCGGTGGTGATGACGCGGCCCACCCTGGCCTGGAGCATCCGGTTGAACTCCGCGAGTTCGTCGGCCAGCACCGCCTCCAGCCGCACGACCACTTCATCGATCTGGTCGCTCAGGAGCTGCGCCACCTCGGCGTGCTGATCGGTGGGCGGGAAGTCGGCCGTGCCGACCGTCCCCTGCAGGTACTGCAGGCGGCCGGCAATCATCGAGGGCCAGCGCACTCCGTCCGGCCCCGTGTTCTTGAGCTGCACGAGTTCGCCCTCCACCTCGATGAGCGACTCGTCGAGCGCCTCTCCCGCCTCGAGCACGTCCTCCGCGTCCCCCGCCTCTTCGAGCACGGGGCGCAGGTCGTAGATCTGCCGCCGCAGGAGTTCGATCTGGTTGACGGCATCGGCGAGCCGGTTCCGATCCTCCACGATGTCGTCGAGCAGCGCCTTTTGCGCGAGGATGTCCGCCATCGACCCCTCGGAGCTCGGATCCCGAAGGACCGTCAGCTCCTCGGACCCTACATCCTCACCGTCCACCACCAGCGTGACGGTGTAGGTGCCCGGGGGCTGCCGGGGCCCGCCGCCGAAGCCGAAGAAGCCGCCCCCGACCTGCCGGGAGACCTCGGGCATCGGCATCCAGTCCGCGAACTGCGGCTTCGTGCGGTAGTGGATCGGGTTCGCGTCGGGCCCGCGGAAGTTCCACCACACGCGGTTGAAGCCGTCGTGGCTGGAGCCGTCGAGCGTTGCCAGCGTCTCGCCGTCCGAGTTCTCGACCCGCACCTGGACTTCGCGTCCCTCCCCGTCGCCGAGCCAGTAGTTGATCGACGCCCCGTTGGGCGGGTTCTCGCCCACGGACCAGTCCTCGTACATGATCTGGGGCTCGGAGATGTCGTTGAAGCGGTACGCGGCGCGCGGCGCGAACAGGTGGGCGTCGGAGGCCGCGATCTCGGGCGTGAGCTGCTGCACCCCGCTCAGGTCGTCCAGAATCCAGTAGCCGCGGCCGTACGTCCCGGCCACGAAGTCGTTGAAGTGCTCCTGGATGATGAGCCCGTAGTACGGCGATGGGGGAAGGTTCGGCATGAAGAGCTGCCAGCTCTCCCCGTCATCGTAGCTGATGTAGACGTTCGTCTCGGTGCCGAGGTAGAGGAGGCCCGGCCGCACCGGGTCCTCGAGCAGATAGCGCGTGTAGTCGACGGGGTAGTTGTCGACCCCGTTCGTGATCTGCGTCCACGTCTCCCCGAAATCATCGGTCTTGTAGGCGCGCGCGTCGAAGTCGCCCACCTGGTGGTGCTCGATCGTGATGTAGGCCTTCGCGACGTCGAAGCGGGAGGCGTCGATGCTCCGCACGATGCCGTCGGGAGGCAGGTTCGGGATGTTCTCCGTGACGTTCGTCCACGTCGCGCCGTCGTCGCGGCTCACCTGCACGAGGCCGTCGTTCGTGCCGGCCCAGAACACGCCCTGCTCGATGGGCGACTCGTCGAAGGCGTAGATCACGCAGCAGAACTCCACCCCGATGTTGTCGGGCGTGAGCCCGCCGGAGATCGTCATCCGCTCCCGGTTGTGCGTGGAGAGGTCCGGACTGATGACCTCCCAGCTCTGGCCCCGGTTGCGCGTGCGGTGCACGTGCTGGCTCGTGACGTAGATCGTCTCGTTGTCGTGCGGGGAGATGAGGAGGGGGAAGGTCCACTGGAAGCGGTAGCGGATCTCCTCCGCCGGATATCCCATCGTGGACTCGGGCCACACTTCGACGTCGCGGAACTGGCCGCGTTCCCGGTCGTGCCGCACGACGATGCCGCCGACCGCACCGGCGCCGGACGCGCTCGACCACACGATGTTCGGGTCGGTGGGATCGGGCGTCGCGAAGCCGCTCTCGCCGCCGCCCACGGTCGTCCAGTCGCCGCGCGGGATGAGTCCGCGCGCCCAGAAGCCCATGTAGCGCGTGTTCGACGGCCCGTGGTAGGAGGGTCCGTCCTGGCGGTTCCCCATCACGTTGTAGGGGATCTCGTTGTCGACCGTGACGTGGTACATCTGCGCGATCGGCAGCTGCATGCGGGACCACGACTTCATCCGGTTCTCCGTGATCGCGACGCCGCTGTCGCCGCCGATGAAGACGCGGTCCGAGTTCTCCGGATCGACCCAGATGTCGTGCAGGTCCCACCCCGGGGCCTGCGGGTCTCCGCCCAGCGGCCCGCCGCCGAGGAAGTTGAACATCTCGTACGTCGCGCCCCCGTCGCGGCTCACGCTGAAGCTGGACGAGAGGAAGTAGAGTTCGTCGCGGTCGTCGGAGGCGACGCCGCAGCGGGTGTAGTAGGCCTGCCGGGTCGCGAGGTCGTGGCTGTAGTTCACGAGCCGCCACGCGCGGCCGCCGTCATCGCTGCTCCACAGCTCTCCCGTGTCGGCCTCGTACCCCTCCATCGGCACGCCGTCGCTCGTCTCGATGAGGGCGTACACCCGATCCGAGTCCGAGTGGGACATGCAGACGGCGATCTTGCCGAGCGTGCCCGTCGGAAGCCCGTTCCCCGCGAGTTCGGTCCACGTGTCGCCGCCGTCCATCGTGAGGTGGAGCCCGCTCCCCGGCCCGCCGCTGTCGCGCTTCCACGTCTTGAGATCGATGTCCCACATCGTCGCGAAGATCTTCCGCGGGTTCGCCGGATCCATGACCATGTCGTAGGCGCCCGTCCCGCGGTCCACGAAGAGGATCTTCTCCCACGAGGCGCCGCCGTCGAAGGTCCGGTACACGCCGCGCTCGTCGGATTCCGCGTAGGCGTGGCCGAGCGCCGCCACGTAGACGATGTCCGCGTCGTGCGGATGGATCAGGATGCGGCCGATGCGGCCGGTCCCCTCCAGCCCCATGTGGGTCCAGGTCTCGCCGCCGTCCGTCGACTTCCAGGCGCCATTCCCGATCGAGACGTTCGAGCGGATCGAGGTCTCGCCGGTGCCCGCCCACACGACCGCGTGGTCGCTCGGGGCGACGGCGAGGGCGCCGATGGAGTGCACGGGCTGGTCGTCGAACACGGGGCGCCAGTGCAGGCCGGCGTCGTCCGTCTTCCAGATGCCGCCGGTCGCGGCGCCGGCGAAGTACGTGTTGCGGTCCCCTGGGACGCCGGCGACCGAGGAGACGCGGTTGCCGACGGGTCCGATGTGGCGCGCCCGCAGCCCCTCGTACTGCTCGGGCGTGAGTTGCTGGGCCGCCAGCGGCGCGGCGGCCGCGAGGGCGAAGGCGAGACTGATGGAGAAGCGGCGAACGTTGGACATGGCTCTCTGCCTCGTGAAACGGGTCGTTTGAGCGAGGAAACGTGCGGTCCCGGACGGATGCGGGCCAGAGCCCCGCGGCCCCGCCCGTCCCGCCGGTCAGTTGTAGGCGGGCAGTCCGGTCGCGTCGTGTCCGAGGATCAGGGAATGGATGTCGTGGGTGCCCTCGTACGTGTAGACCGACTCGAGGTTCGCCATGTGGCGCATCGAGGCGTACTCGGCGAGGATCCCGTTCGCTCCGAGCAGGCGCCGCGACTCGCGCGCGCACTCGCACGCCATGTTCACGTTGTTCCGCTTCGCGAGGGAGACGTGCTGCGGCCGCATCGTGCCTTCGTCCTTCATCCGGCCGAGCCGGAGGCAAAGAAGCTGCGCCTTCGTGATCTCGGTCAGCATGTCCGCGATCCGGACCTGCTGTATCTGGGTCTGCGCGATCGGCGTCCCGTCGAACTGCACGCGGTTCTTCGCGTAGTCGACCGATTCGCGATAGCAGGCCATGGCGGCGCCGACCGCCCCCCACGAGATCCCGTAGCGCGCCTGCGTGAGGCACTTCAGCGGGCTCTTGAGCCCCCCGCTGCCCGGGAGGAGGTTCGTGCGCGGCACCCGCACGTCCTGCAGGACGAGTTCGGACGTGTCGGAGGCCAGGAGGGAGAGTTTCCCCTTCTGGTCGCTGGCGGAGAAGCCGTCGCGCGCGGTCTCGACGATGAAGCCGCGGATCGAGCCGACGTCGTCCAGGTCTCCGGTCTTGGCCCAGATCACCGCCACATCGGACATCGAGCCGTTCGTGATCCACATCTTGGCGCCGTTGAGGACCCACTCGTCGCCGTCTTCGACGGCCCTCGTGATCATGCCGCCGGGGTTGGAGCCGAAGTCGGGCTCGGTGAGGCCGAAGCAGCCGATGGACTCGCCGCTCGCCAGCCGCGGCAGCCACTCGCGCTTCTGTTCCTCCGACCCGAAGGCGAAGATCGGGTACATGACGAGGGCGCCCTGGACCGAGACGAAGGAGCGGATGCCCGAGTCCGCCCGCTCGAGTTCCTGCATGATGAGGCCGTAGGCGACGTTGTTGAGGCCCGCGCAGCCGTACTCCTCGGGGAGGTTCGCCCCGAAGAAGCCGAGTTCTCCCATCTGGGGGATGAGTTCCCGCGGGAACGTGCGTTCGATGTAGTGGTGGCCGATGATGGGCAGGACCTCCTGGTCCACCCACTCGCGCACCAGATCCCGAATGGCGATCTCCTCTTCATGAAGGAGCGCATCGAGATTGAAGTAGTCGACACCTTCGAAGGTCATTCGCGAATCTCTCCGGATTCCGGGCAGCCGGTGGCTGCGGTATGAGGGACGGCGGACGAATCCGCGCGGAAACAATGGACGCCGAACGCGACGGCGGCGGCGGCGAGGAGGAGGCCCCCGACCACGCCCGGCCAGCCGTACACGTGCGCGTTGATGACGAGGACGACCCCGACCATGGTGGCGAGCGCCGCGGCCGGAAGCCCCAGCACGGTCCGGACGCCGGCGCCCTTGCCGGGCCGGTCGCCTAGCCGAGCCGCCACCGCGTGTAGCCCTTCACGACCTCGCGGCCGATGCGGAAACCGAGATAGTACGCGGCCACGAGCGGCAGCCCCCACGCGTACGCGGGCAGGAACCCGAGTTCGGGGGAGGCGCGGAGCCAGATCACGGTCCAGACGGCGAAGGGCAGCGTGATGCCCGCGGCGACCACATGGCGCCAAACCCGCATCCTCCGCTGCATGCGCGGCCCGCAGGGCTCGCACCAGTCGTCGCCGTCCAACTGCCCCTTGGGGAACATCTGGCCGCAGGCGCCGCACATCACGCCCTTGAAATGAAGCTCTTCCATCGGCTCGCGCTCCGTGCCGGTCGTCCCGCGCCGATCATGCACCCGTGTCTTCCAGTCGTTCGATCACCGCGCCGGCGAACTCGGCCGTGCGCGCGGACCCACCGAGGTCCGGAGTATACGCGGCACCCTCCTGCAGGGTCCGGTGCAGGGCGGCGCGGATGCGCGCGGCCACTTCGCCTTCTTCGAGGTGGTCGAGCAGCAGGCATCCCGCGAGCAGGAGGGAGGTGGGGTTCGCGATCCCCTGCCCCGCGATGTCCGGGGCCGATCCATGCACCGCCTCGAAGATCGCCGCCCGCTCGCCGAGGTTCGCGCCCGGCGCGAAGCCGAGTCCGCCGATGAGTCCGGCGACCTGATCGGAGAGGATGTCGCCGAACATGTTCTCGGTCACGATCACGTCGAAGCGGTACGGATCCAGTGCCAACTGCATCGCCGTGGCGTCCACGATCTTCTCGTCGAATTCCACCCGTCCCTCGTACTCGGCCGCGACGTTGCGTCCGACCTCGAGGAAGAGACCCTGCGTGTACTTGAGGATATTCGCCTTGTGGACGAGGGTCACGAGCCGCCGGTCGTGGGCGAGGGCGTACTCGAACGCGAAGCGGACGATGCGGCGCGACCCGTAACGCGTAATGAGCATGACGGATTCGGCGACGGCGCGGGGGTCGTTCTCCATCCCGATGAAGTGCTCGATCCCGGCGTAGAGGCCCTCGGTGTTCTCGCGCACGATGACGAGGTCCACGTCCTGATAGCGGGCGGCCGGGAGGATGGTGACCGCCGGACGCACGTTCGCGTAGAGGTCGAAGTGCTTGCGCAGCGCCACGTTCACGGACCGGAAGCCGGAGCCGATGGGGGTCGTGAGCGGCCCTTTGAGCGCGACGCCGGTCGCCTCGATCGCTTCGAGGGTCGCCTGCGGAAGCGGCTCGCCGACGGTCTCCATGGCGGTGACGCCCCCGAGGCATTCGCGCCAGCGGATGGGCGCGCCGGCGGCCTCCAGGATCGCGACCGTGGCCTCGGCGATCTCCGGGCCAATGCCGTCGCCCGGGATCAACACGACGTCGTGCAGAGGTTTCGTCGTCATGGTTTCGTCGTCATGACGGTGCGAGTCCGGCGGCCACGCGCAACGCGAGCGTGGTGAGGGCGAACGGCGACGCGGCCTCCGCGGCCGCCCCCGCGACGGCGCCGTGCCAGAGGACGGCGCTGCGCCTCACGTCGATCACGGCGAGCTGCAGGACGGCCCGACGCTCCCGATACGACACCGCGAGCGGCAGGACGACGAGACGGGCGCCGAAGAGGGCCGCCACCTGGCGGAGCTGCGTGTGGAGCGGTTCATAGAGCTGCGCCCGGGAATCCGGCGCGGCGAGCAGGCCCCGGTAGGCGAGTCGCCCCGGATCGACACCGATCGTCGGGTTGCGGGCCAGGCGCGCCTCCACGGCGGGAGCGAGGTCCCAATGCGCGGCTCCTTCCTCCTCCCCGAACGCGAACTCGATCTCGGCGTTGAGGAGGTCGATCGTGCGCTGCGCGCTCCCCGTCCCCCCGACCCACGCCCCGTCGGCGTCCGGGACGGCCGACTGCACGGGGAGGACGACGACGGGCACGCCCGCGGGCACGGTCGGCGGGCCGCCCGCCGGAGGCTGCTGCGCCGCGAGGGCCCCGGCGGAGAGGAGGGCGAGCGCACAGGACGGCGCTGTGCGGCATCTCATGTCCGCGCCGCCTCGACGCCCGCGATCTCGGCTTCGATTTCGTCCCGCGAGAGCGTGTGATCGCACTTCTTGGCGAGCCGGAACACCGCCTCGCACAGGGTTTCGTCCCCGGCGTCGTATCCGTGCTGGCTCAGCCAGAAGCGGACGTTGCTGAGACCGGACACCGGAGAAATCTCGATGGTCTGTTTCCGTCCCACGATCGAAGCCGGCACGCCGCTGTAGACGCGGTCCTCCAGCCAGCCGTCCCCCTTCTGCATGGCCTTGATGATCGCGGCCGCGTGCACGCCCGTCCCCGTCCGGAAGGCGTCGTCCCCGATCACGGGGTAGTTGTGGGGCACGTCGACCCCGCACATCTCCGCCGTGAGGCGGCAGTAGTCCGACAGCCGGTCGATCGGGTGGTCGTGCGTCCCGAGCAGGTGGAGGTTCACGAGCAGCAGGTCCATCTCGACGTTGCCGATCCGCTCGCCGATCCCCAGCGCGGTGGCATGCACGCGGTCGACCCCCTCCTCGATCGCCGCCAGCGCGTTCGCGAGCCCGAAGCCGCGGTCGCGGTGACCGTGCCAGTCGATCTTCACGGATTCACCCGTGCCGGCCACGATGTCCTTCGCGAACCGCACGAGTCGCCGCACCCCGTGGGGCGTCGAGTGGCCGACGGTGTCCGCGAGACAGATCCGGCGGGCCCCCGCCTCGACCGCGGCCGAGAAGAGCCGGGCGAGCGTCCTGGGCCGCGACCGCGTCGTGTCTTCCGTCACGTACATCACGTCGAGTCCCTCGCCGATGGCGAACTCGATGGCGTCGCGCGACGAAGCGAGGATCTGGTCCACATCCCAGTTCTCGGCGTACTGGCGGATGGGCGAGCTTCCGATGAAGGTGGCGACCTCGATGTTGAGGCCGGTCGCCTGCTGGACGCGCGCCACGGGTTCTATGTCGGCCCGGACCGTGCGGGCGGCCGCGTTGGCCTCGATCGGGAGCCGGCCATCGACGATCTCGCGAGCCAGCGCGAGGCACGCTTCGTGGGCGCGGGGTCCGGCCCCGGGAAGACCGATGTCGACGGCGTGAATGCCGAGATCCACCATCAGGTGGAGGAGTTCGATCTTCTTCTCGATGGGCGGGTCCTTGACGGACGGATTCTGCAGGCCGTCGCGCAGCGTCTCGTCGTCCAGTTCGACGCGGGTCCCCACGTAGTCGTGGCTGCCCGGAAGCGCGTTCCAGTCGTATATCAGTTCGTCCTGCCTCAAGTCCGCTCGCCTTCGACGACTCCGTCGTCTCCCACGCTCACTCTGCCGCGCACGCCTCGAAGCGTCACGCGGTCCCCGACGAGGGAATCTATCAGATCGCAGTCCTCGATGACGCTGTCCGCGCCGACGATCGTGTCGCGGAGGCGGGAGCCCCGGACCCGGCTTCCGGATGCGACGCTCACGTTGGGGCCGACCGCGGAGGTCTCGACGATGGCATCGGCCGCGATCGCGATGGCTCCGTCCACGGTGACGGAATCCGGCAGGTCGGGATCCCCTCCGTGTCCGCGCTCGAGCATCACCCGATTCGTCTCGAGCAGCGTTTCCGGCTTCCCGCAGTCAAACCAGCCGCCGACTTCCGCCGTATGGAGACGTGCGCCACGGTCGATCATGTACTGGAACGCGTCCGTGAGGAAATACTCCCCGAGCTGAGGATCCCGATCCATCACATGCCGAATCCCTTCGAACATCAGTTCGTGATCCTTCACGTAGTAGACGCCGATGTTCGCGAGCTTCGATACCGGTTCCGACGGCTTCTCGACGATCCGCTTCATGTACCCCGCTTCGTCGGTGAGGATGACGCCGAACCGCTGGTAGTCCTCCACCTCCTTGGCCCAGATGATGCCGGACGCCGACGCGTGGCGGTGCAGGACGCTGAAGTCGGCATCGAAGAGCGTGTCCACGAACACGATGAGGACCGGCCCGGTCACATGGGGCTCCGCCAGCGCGATCGCGTCCGCCGTGCCCCGCTGAGCGGCCTGTTCCACGTAGGTGACGGGGAGGCCGGGGAACTCCTCCGCCATGAAGGCCCGGATCTGGCCGGCGAGGTGCCCGGTAATGCAGATGAGATCGTCGACGCCCTCGGCTCGGAGCTGCTCGACGACGTAGGAAAGCACGGGCCGATTGGCCACGCGGAGTAAGGGTTTGGGACGGGTGTGGGTGTGGGGACGGACCCTTGTACCCATTCCCGCCAACGGTATTATGGCCTGCATGTTGAGCCGTCAGAGTTTCGGGAGAGTGGTCCTGCCGTCTGCGGGGGCCGGGAGCCCGGGCCGACCGGGCCCCGCGGATCGCCAAGCTATCCGTCCGCGGCGGACGCGGGCAACCTGGAAAAGAGGACTTCCGGAGTGATGGAGGCATCTCCCGAGGGCGGGCAGACCCGCGGGCGTTCCCGCTGGTTTCGCGAGAATTCGGCGGACACCCGTGCGCCGGGCGGCCCCGAGCCGCGCGTCTACGAGGTCGCCTTCTCCCGGGTCTGGGACCAACTGCTGACGTACGCGGGGCGGCGTTGGTGGTGGACGCTCGCCCACCGCGACGAAGACCTCGGACTCATCTCCGTGAGGTGTGTCTTCCCGCTACTGCGCTGGGCGGATGACCTGACGATCTGGGTCGCCCTGGATTCGAACGGGCTCACGCGGGTGGAGGCGTTTTCCCGTGCGCGACGGCGGGATTTCGATCTCGGCATGAACCGGCGACGGATCCGGCGCATGCTGAAGTCCCTCGACCGGGCGCTGGGACCGCGAGCGAGGCTGCCCGAATCCGCTCGCGGCGGGGACGCGCGGGATACGCCGGGGGAGACGTGATCGGGCGCTGCCCTCGCGGCGCCCCGGGCGCCGTCCTGGTCTTCCTGGCCTGCGCGGGACCTCCCCCCGACGGAACGGCGGAGGATCGAGGCATCATCGTGGGCGGGCCGCTCACGCCGGCGGTCGACGCGCGCTATCTGACGCACCTGCTCTTCGCCGCCGACGACGGGACCGCATTCATCGGCGCGTTCGACCAGACGGCCGAGGGCGAGGACCTGCGCCGCGACTACGACGTGCGCCTCGCGGACGGGGATGCCTGGCGGTCGCTCGTCCTGACGCAGGACACGGTGCCCGTGGCCCGCGCGGCGTGGCGCCTGCTGCCCACGCCGGCGATGGCGGTGCGCGTGGGCGACGCCGGCCAGATCGTGAGCCTCCGGTTCGGCGGGAGCGAGGACGCGGATTCCGTGCGGCTGGTGGCGGGCGAGGAAGTGTCGGTCTGGACGGGGCCGACGGGGCAGCGGGAGTCGCTGGGGATCGCGGTGCTGCAGACGAGCGACGGGGCCGTGCCCGGCATCCTTTTTTTCCGTCGTGCTGCGCGCGCGCTGAGCATCCCCGTAGCGACGACGGATGGCCAGACGTTTGTGTTCGCCGACTCGCTCGGGAACGGCCTCCTCGTCCACGCGGGCACCATCGGCCAGCCGGCCGTGGCCCACACCTGGCTGCACGGTGTCGAGGTGGCCTGGGGCGACGTGACGCTGGAGCCGTCCGCTCCGGGTGCGGCCGGCGCCTCGGCCGCAACCTGGGAGTTCGCGATCCCCGGTACGACGGTCCGCGGGAGTTTTCGGCCGCTGGCGAGCGAGGATTCCGGCGACGGGACGCTTATGCGCATGGAGGCCATCGTTAACGTCGGAACGGAGGTACTCGACTTCAACGGGTTTGCCGCCACGCTGCCATCGCCCTGATGGAGTTCGACTGGCTGCGCGCCCTCGTCACGGTGGCCTTCGGCGCCCTGGCGGGCGGAATCACGAACCGGATCGCCGTCTGGATGATCTTCCATCCCTACCGTCCGCCGAAGATTCTGGGCCGGCCCGTGCGGTGGTTGCAGGGAGCGGTGCCGAAGAACCAGAAGCGGCTGGCGGATTCGGTCGGCGGCGTCGTGGGGGGAGCGCTCCTCACGCCGGAAGACATCACCTCCGAACTGCGGCAACTCGAGTCCGCGTTCCGGGAGCGACTGCGGGAACTCGCGGTCGAACTCAGTGAAGGAGAGCAACCCGCGCTGGCCGATCTCCTTCCGGAGGACGCGCTCGTCGAGGTCCGGGAACTCCTCGCGCGGATCCTCGGACAGGGCCGCGAGTTCCTGGCCGGGACGCTGGACTCCCCGGACTTCGGGGATGAGTCCGGGCGCCTCCTCGAGTCGATCCGTGAGTCGCTGAGCGACGAGTCCCTCTCCCGGACACTGGAACCGGAACGGATCGCGGCCATCCGCGAGACGATGGACGGCTGGCTCGCGCGGCTCGTCGATTCGTCGGCCTTCGAGGCGACGGTGCGTCGCCACCTGGACGAGGCCGCGCGGCAGCTGCTCCAGCCGCACCGGACGTTCGAGCAGCTGATTCCCGCGGGGCTCGTGGCCGCGCTGGAGCACGCGATCAAGGACTACCTGCCGGTCGCCATCGAGCGCCTGGGCCGGCTGCTCGATGACCCGGACGCGCGAAGACGGATCGAGCATGTGCTGGGGGAGCTGTTCGACCGCTTCATGCAGGATCTCCGCTTCCACCAGCGCGTCGTGGCCCGCCTCATCGTCACGGAGGAAACGGTGACGCACGCGCTCGACGCCCTGCGCGAGGAGGGCGCCGATCGCCTTGGCGGCGTCCTGCGCGAGCCGGAGGTCCAGACGGCGATCGCGCGGCACGTCAACGACGGCGTCGTCGAGTTCCTCCGGCACCCTCCCTCGGAGGTCATCGGCGGCGCGGGCGATCCTCAGGTCGAGAGCGCGCTCGACGCGTCGGCGGAGTGGCTCGTGAAGGCGGCGCGGGATCCGGGCTCGCGCGCCTTCATGCTCGACCGGCTGGAGGGACTGCTCGAGCGCTTCGGAGAGAGGAGCTGGGCGGACCTGCTCGGCGCCGTCCCGGCCGACCGCGTGGCGGCCTCGCTTGCCGCCGGCTTCCGGTCCGACGCGGGACGCGTCCTGTTCGATTCGATCGCCGAGCCGATGGCGGACCGGCTCCTGCACACGCCGATCGGGCGGCTCGGCCGCTTCCTGCGCGAGGATGCCGCGGGACGGCTCGCGGATACGCTCGCCGCGCCGGCGTGGGACTGGATCGTCCGCCGGGTGCCGGAGGTGGCGGAACGAATCCGGATCGCCGAACGTATCTCGACGAAGATCGAGAACTTCTCCATCGAGCGGATCGAACACCTTGTTCGCGACATCAGCCAGCGCGAATTCGACCTCATCGTGCGGCTCGGATACCTGCTCGGCGCCGGCATCGGCACCGGACTCGTGATCCTCGACTCCCTCCCGGTACTCGAGTTCATCCGGGGACTGTTCGGATGAGGCCGGCGCGCGTCGTTGCCGCCGCCGCGGTCGCATGCGGGACCAGTCTCGCCGGGCTCGCCTGCGCCTCCCCCGACACGGCATTCGACCGCACGGAGGGCACGGGGGAGCTGCGCGGGCTGGCGGTCGAACAGCCGTTCGAGGCGCCGGAGTTCGCGCTGACGGATTCGCGGGGGCGCCGGTTCGACTTCCGGCGGGAGACCGCGGGGGCGCTCACGCTGCTCTTCTTCGGGTATACGAACTGCCCCGACATCTGTCCCGTGCAGATGGCGGTGCTCGGGGCCGCGCTCGACGATCTTTCCTACGCGGATCGCCGCGAGATCGAAGTCGTCTTCGTGACGACGGATCCGGCGCGCGACACGCCGGACCGGCTGCGGAGCTGGCTGGACCTCTTCGACGACTCCTTCGTCGGCCTGTACGGAGAGATGGAGACGGTGAACGAGATCCAGGCGGGGTTCCGCCTTCCGCCCGCGCGGATCGAAGAGACCTCGCCCCCACCGGGCGCGGGAGAGCCGTATCTCGTGGGGCATGCGACGCCGGTGGTCGCCGTCACGGGCGATGGCGTGGCGCGGGCGCTGTACCCGAGCGGCGTGCGCCAGACCGACTGGCGGCACGACCTTCCGCTGCTCCTGCGACTCAACCGGTCCGTTTCGAAGGCGGGGGGCGAAGCGGGTCCGAGCGGCGGCTGAGGCCAGGCGATGCAATGGTGGTGTGCGGCCCAGGGTATCCCGTGGGACTGGTCGTGGCGCCCCTACCCGGGCGTCTGGCTCTTCATCGCGCTCCTGTGCCTCGCCTATCGCGCCTTCACGCGGGGCGCCGCGCCTTCGCGACTCGAGGTCGTCCGCTTCGCCGGCGGCGCGCTCATGCTCTGGGTCGCGCTGGACTGGCCGGTCGGTGCGCTGGGTTCGGGATACCTGGCGTCGGTGCACATGGTGCAGTTCCTCCTCATCGCGCTGCTCGCCCCGCCGCTCCTCATCGCGGGCCTACCGCGCGCGGCGCTGGAACGGGTGCGCGGGGGCGCGGTCATCTCCCTCCTCGGATTCCTCGCGCGGCCGCTCATCGCGCTGCTCTTCTTCAACGCGATCGTCATCGCGACGCACTGGCCGGAGGTTGTGGACGGCCTCATGGCCACGCAGGCAGGCTCGCTCGCCATCGACATGGCCTGGCTGGGCGGCGGACTCGTGTTCTGGTGGCCCGTCGTGAGCCCGGTGCCGCACCGGCCGCGTTTTCCGCTCGGCGTGCGGATCGGCTACCTGATCGCGAGCACCGTGTTGATGACGCTGCCGTACGTCTTCCTGACGTTCGCGGAACTCCCCTTCTACGCCACGTACGAACTCGCGCCGCCGGTGGGCACCCTCTCCGCGGGGGAAGACCAGCGGCTCGCGGGGCTGATCATGCGGATCGGAGGAGGCACGATCCTGTGGACGGCGGCGGGCATCATCTTCTGGTTCTGGTACCGCTCGGAGAACGACGCCGTCCGCTGAGGCGCGGCGGCCGGGTACTATCCGACCTGTTCGGAGACCCAGGCCAGGTAGGGCTCGGAGCCGGCGGCCACGGGGATGAAGAGGACCTCCGGCACATCGTAGGGGTGGAGTTCGCGGATGCGCCGCTCCACGGCATCGCTGCGGGCGACCGTCGTCTTGAGGATGCCGAGGGCTTCCGCGTCCTCGCACACCTTGCCCTCCCAGCGATAGACGGAGGTCACGCGGTCCACGACGTTCAGGCAGGCGATGAGCCGTTCCTCGACGAGGGTCCGTCCCAGCCGCACGAGTTGCTCGCGGTCGGGCCCGGTGACGAGCCCGGCCACGACGTCGCTCACGGGCGGTCCCGCTCTCGTTCCCGCCCGCTCGTGGCGTCCTCGGCCCGCTCGTAGAGCGCTTCGATCGCGTCGGCGAAACGGGTCTCGATCACGCGGCGCTTGACCTTGAGCGTCGGCGTCAGCTCCCCGCCTTCGACGGTGAACGGCCCGGGGACGAGGAGCACGTCGCGCGGCCGCTCGTAGTGCGCGCAGTCCCGGCAGCTTTCCCGCACGGCCCGTTCGAGCAGGTCCCGCGTCCGGGCGTCCGAGACGAGGTCGGCGTCCGCCGCCTCCTCGACCCCGTGCAGCTCCGGACGAAGGGCCTCGAATTCGGGCACGACGATGACAATCGGGAACTTCCTCCCGTCGCCCACCATCACGGCTTCCGCCACCATCGGGTGCCGCTTGATCTCCGCCTCGACGGGCTGCGGGGCGATGTTCTTTCCGTAGGCGGTGATGATGAGATCCTTCTTGCGGTCCGTGATCCGGAGATACCCGTCCTCGTCGACCTCGCCCACATCGCCGGTGTGGAACCAGCCGTCGGCGTCGATGGCTTCGGCCGTCGCCTCGGGCTTGTTGTAATAGCCCGCCATGATCTGCGGCCCCCGGATGAGGATCTCGCCGTCCTCGGCGATCCGGATCTCGGTGCCGGGGATCGGCTTCCCGACGGTGCCGAGGCGGATGGCGTCGATCGGATTGAAGCTGACGGCGGGCGAGGTCTCCGTGAGCCCGTACCCTTCGACGATGGGCAGGCGCGCGGCGAAGAAGAAGCGGGCGATGGCGGGCGCGAGCGGCGCTCCGCCGCTCACGAAGTAGCGCACCTGTCCCCCCGTTCGGGCGCGCAGCTTCGAGAACACGAGGCGGTCGGCGAGGCCGGCCTGGAGACGGAGAGCCGGACCGACCGGACGTCCATCGAGCTCGGCCGTCGCGCGCGCTTCCCCGACGCGGCGCGCCCAGTCGAAGATCTTCTGCTTCGCCCCGCCCGCCTCGCGGGCGCTCGCCTCGGCCCGCTCGAGCACCTTCTCGAACACGCGCGGGACGGCGGCCATGAAGGTGGGTGAGACTTCGCCGAGATCGCGGGCCACCGTGTTGGGGGACTCCGCGTACGCGACGGTCACGCCCGCGCGCCACATGATGTAGTGGCCGACGGTGCGCTCGAACACGTGTGCGAGGGGCAGGAGCGCGAGGGCCACGTGAGTGGAGTCCATCGGGAAAACCCGCAGCGCCATGTCCGCGTTCGAATGGAAGTTGCCGTGCGTGAGCATCACGCCCTTCGGGTCGCCCGTCGTGCCTGAGGTGTAGATGAGCGTCGCCAGGTCTTCCGGGCGCGTCTTGCGGGCGTGCGTCTCGTACGTCTCCGCGAGCGCTTCGGGCGCGGATTCGCCGAGATCGGAGAGGGCGTCCAGCTGCAGCGTCGCGAGCGAGGAACCCTCGGGCGCCGTGACGGCCCCGAAGGCGATCGCCAGCTCCAGGGCCGGGAGGTCGTCCTTTACCTCCGCGACCTTGTCCAGCTGCTCCTGGTCTTCCACGAACACGGCTCGCGCGCCGGAGTCCGCGAGGATGTAGCGAACCTGGTCGGCGGGCAGCACGGGGTAGACGGGGACGGAGGTGAGTCCCGCCATGACGATCCCCCAGTCGGCCAGGGCCCACTCGAGGCGGGTCTGCGAGAGGATCGCGATGCGGTCACCCGCCACGAACCCCCGCGTGCGGAGCCCGAGCGCAATGGCGCGGGCGCGGCGCCCGATGTCGTCCGTGGAGGTCGAAACCCAGGCGCCGTCCGCCCCCCGCGTGCGCGCCGCGTCATTCCGGGGCCGCGAGAGCCCGTCGAGGAAGAGTTCCGGTAATGTGCCGGGCCGATAGTCGTCCGGGAGCGGGCTCGATACGTGCACGCTGCTCGTACGCGGGCCGCTAGTGCGCGACGGATTCCGCGGCCGGCACGCCGAGCCGCTGGAGGGTGCGCCGGGCATGCTCGAGATGCCTCGGCTCCTCCCGGTCTCCCCGCGCGTAGGCGAGGAACTCCTGAAGGTGCCGCGAGGCGTCGCGCTCCGCGCCCTTCTTCAGCAGGAGGAAGGCCAGGCCGTAGTGCGCCGCCGTGCTGCGCGGGCGCTCCTCGAGGGCGGCCCCGTAGGCGCGCACCGCGTCATCGGTCAGTCCGATGTGCGTATACACCACGGCCATCTGCTCCAGCGTGGCCGGATGCCGCGGGTCGTACTTCAAGGAGAGCCGAAACGAGATGAGCGCCTCATGGTAGAGTTCCTGCCGAACGAGTTCCACACCTTCCTCGTAGAAGTCCGGCTGCCTCCGTCGGCGCCTTCCGTCACTGTCCCAGATCTTCCACCACACCATGCCACCTCCCCCCGAGCGAGCTGAACCGTACGTCTCACTCAACCACCACTTTCCACACAGCCCCACACATCTGGCGACAACGGGGAATTATAGCGTCTTCTCAGGCTGTGGCAAATCTTTCGGCTGCGTTTCCGGCCAGACCTGGCGACGTTCACCGACCCAGACGGTGCGGTCGGAGGCGACTTCCGCGAACTCCGACGCGGCGAGCGAGTCGAGGTCCGGGGGGGTCGGAGTCTCCACTACGAGGCGCGCTCCGGGCCGCGCGCAGCGCGAGATCTCGGACAGTGGGAGCGCCATGGGGGCGGCGAGCGCGATGCCGTGCAGTGCGCCGGAGCGGATCGGCCAGCGGTCCGGCGCGGCGCCCATGAGGGGATCGACGCCGGCAGCGAGATCCTCGACGGCCACGGCGGGGGGGGGCGAACGGCCGCCGGCGTCCGGCAGCCAGACGAGCACCTCGAGACGGTCTCCGAGGCGGGCGATGGCGGGGGCGTGCGCGGCGAGCCGCGGGCCCAGGAGCACCACCATGCCGGCCCGGTCGCTCGCGCCCAGCAGCGCGGCAAGGCGAAGGGCCGCATCGGGAGCGGCTTCCCCGGCGGGCCAGGCCGGAGCCGCCGGCGCCTTGAGCGCCGGAGCGGCGCGTCGCTCGGCATCGGAAAGATCGAAGCGCATCGTCCCCCGGCGGATGGGCACCTCGATCTCGCACAGGGGGCAGCCCAGGCGTCCCTCGACCACGCGACGCGACGCGGCCCGGTCGACAAAGGCGACGAGCCCGGCCGACGCCCCGCAGTCGGGACAGTCCAGGACTTCAGCCAGTTCGAGAAACACGCCGCCACCCCATGCCGTCCCCCGCCGGATGCAAAAGGGGCGACCCGTGGGTCACCCCCTCTGTAGAATCAGATGCAAGGGGATTTCTTGAAGCCCTCCGCAACACGGTTCGGCTCCTCCCATCGGTTTTCGCCGTCCCCGCGGGGCATGACGTCCGCCTTCGGATCGGAGCCTCTATGGGCAATTGTTGGCTCAAGAAATATGGCCTTGCATCCGTCTCCGTGAACGTTAGTGCGGCTTCGGGTTCGCGGCAAACCCCGGTGGCGCACACAGAACCGAAGACCCCGGTGGCGCGCGGCGGTCGGCGACACCATGATGCTTCCGAACCTCTCCCCAACGGAGGCGCCATGGCCCGCCGACCCTCTCCGCCACGTTCCGTCGCGTCGCCACAGGAGGTGACGGACGAGCAACTCGACGCGTACATCCGCACGCGCCTCGCGCTCGCGGGCATCGATCTCTCCGTGCTCCCCGAGGACGATGAGGATACGCCGGCGGACCAACGCCGCATCATGGCGTCCGCGCGGCGCTTCCTGAGGTCGACGCCCGGGGCGATCGCGGACTTCGAGTTCGACCCCATGGGGCCGGCGCCGGCCATCTACCCCGCCGAAGTGAGTGCCCGGAACCGTGGGTGAGCTGAACCGGCGCCGTTTCCTCGAGCGGATGACGGCGCTGACCGCGACGGCCCTGGCGGCCCCCTCGACCCTGGGCGCGGTCTCCAGCCGGGGATCCGGGAGTGGAACGCGCTCCCCGGGGGCAGACGGAGCGCGTCGCCGGGCCGTGGCCGGACGCCTCGGCGAACCGGACCTTCCGCCGGCGGGCCGTCCGCAACCCGCGGACCCGACCGAACTCACGCTCGCGGAGGCGGCGCGGCTCCTGCGCGACGGCGACGTGGGCGCGGTCGAACTCGTCGAGGCGTATCTCGCGCGGATCGGCCGGTGGGAGCCCCGCTACCAGGCGTTCAACACGGTGGTTTCCCGGACCGCGCTCGAGGCGGCCCGTGCCGCCGACCGGACGCGCGGGCGGGGGCCGCTGACGGGCGTGCCGCTCGCGATCAAGGACAACTACTTCACGGCCGGAGTCCGCACGACGGCCAACTCGTTCATCTTCGAGGACTTCGTGCCGGACTTCGACGCGACCTCGTGGGCCCGGCTTCGGGACGCGGGCGCGATCCTGCTCGGCAAGACCCAGATGGGCCCGCTCGCGACGACGGCCGCATCGACGCCCACGGGGGAGCGCACAACGGTGAACGCCTGGGCTCCGCACCAGGACGATGTGAGCCCGGGCGGGTCCTCGAGCGGATCGGCGACGGCGGTCGCGGCGCGCATGGCGGCCTCGAGTACGGGGACGCAAACCGGCGGCTCGATCACGAACCCTTCGAACGCGCAGGCCCTGACGGGCATCAAGCCGACGATGGGCCGGGTCTCGCTGCACGGGATCCTGCCTCTCACCTATACGCGAGACCACCCGGGCCCGCTGGCCCGGGACGCGGTCGACGCCGCGCTGATGCTGCAGATCATGGCGGGACCGGACCCCGCGGATCCCCGGTCGCTCGGCCTCCCGCCGGTTCCGGACTACCTGGGAACGGTACGCGAGAACGCCGGCGCGCTCACGCATCCGGAACGCGGGGGGGCGGTGCGGATCGGCGTCCTGCCGGGCTTCCTGGACGAGCCCGAACCGCCGGAGGATCCCGCGCCCGACCCGGACCCGGACATCGACCGCATCGGGAGTTCGTTCCCGCGGCGCGAACGCACGCAGGCGGCATACCGCCGCGAGGTGGCGACGGTGGAGGCGCGGCGGCGCATGCTCGCGACCCTCGAGGAAGTGGGGGCGGAGATCGTCGAACTCGACTTCTCCACCCACTGGGAGACGCTGACGAGCTTCAACTTCAACAACGTGCGGCTGCCGGAGCGCTCCGAGATCTTCCTCGAACACCTGCGGGATGACGTGAGGAAGTTCGGCGTCTCGCTCGCGCCGTGGATCAACGGACTCCTCCTGCCGGCGGCGGAGTACGTGCGGGGCTCGCGGGCCCGGCTCGTCCTCCTGGAGGAGATCCTCGACGAGGTGTTCGGCCGCTGCGACCTCGTGACGCAGACGGCGCCCTTCCCGTTCGACATGGTGGGGCTGCCGCTCATCGGCTTCCCGATCGGGTTCGAGACCGAATCGACGGGATACCCGAGACCCATCGGGGGCATGTTCGGCGCGGAGCCCTACGCGGAGCACCACCTGCTCGCCGTCATCGCGGCGTACCAGCGCACGACGGACTGGCACCTGCGGCGTCCGGCGGACCCCGGAGACCTGCGGCCCGCCGAAGGCGACGGGGACGGCCCGCGCGGCGGATCCGGCCGCCGGGGCGGCCGGACCCGTTCACCGGGGCGCTACGATCTGTTCGACGTCATGGAGCGAGGCGAGTAGGGCCACGCCAGCAGTCACCACGCGATGCCGTAGTCGTCGCCGTGGTGGCTCGAGCCGCCCCAGAAGGCGTCGTTCTCCCAGTCGAAGAAGATCGCGTTGATCGGCCCGGACGTGCGCTCCGAGAAGGTCAGGTCGTACCCCATCGACTCGAGGGCGGAGCGGATCCAGGGCGGGGTCGCGTCCTGCAGGAGCATCCGTCCCGGGCGCGTCTCGTGCTGGCCGAACGAGCCGCGCATCTGGAAGCTGTTCATGTTCGGCGCTTCGACCGCCTGCTGCACGTTCATGTCCCACTCGACGACGTTGAGGAAGAACTGAAGCAGATTCTGGTCCTGTCCGTCGCCGCCCTGGACCGCGAAGGAGAGGAAGGGACGGCCGTCCTTCAACGCCATACCCGGCGTGAGCGTGGCGCGCGGGCGCTTTCCGGGCTCGATCACGTTGTACGGGTTGTCCGCCTCGTCGAGCACGAAGCTCTGGGCCCGCTGCGATAGCCCGATCCCGGTCTCACCGGCGACGACGGCGGGGATCCAGCCGCCGGAGGGCGTGATGGAGACCACCCAGCCCTCGGCGTCCGCCGCCTGTACGGAGGTCGTGCCGAGATAGAAGTCATCGTCGAGTTCGGCGTGATCGCCCCGCGACAGTTCGACGCCCTGTTCCGTCGTGACCTCGGCCCGCGTTCCCCAGCGCTCGAGCAGATCGGCGAAGGGGTTCTCCTCCCCCTGGAAGGGATAGGGATCGCCGGGCCCCGCGTTCGGATCGTTCCGGTCCCAGTCGATGGTCTCGAGCCGGGCCCTCGCGTAGTCCTTCGAGAGAAGTCCCTCGATCGGTTCCGCGGGGGGGAAGTAGGGGTCGCCGTAATAGAAGTCGCGGTCGGCGAAGGAGAGGTTCATCACCTGGTAGAGGGCGTGGAGGTAGTTCGCGCTGTTGTATCCCATGGCCCGGAGGTCGAGTTGCTCGGCCATGTTGAGCGCCTGCAGCATGACGGGGCCCTGGACCCAGGTCGTGAGCTTGTAGACGTCGATCCCCTTGTAGTTGGCGGTGACGGGTTCCTCCAGGTAAACCTGCCAGTTCGCCATGTCCTCCATCGTGATGAGCGCGCCGGCCGCCTGCGCGCCCGCAACGAAGTCCGCCGCGATGTCGCCCCGGTAGAAGGCGTCGTAGGCCGCGTAGATCGCCTCCTTGCGGCTTGCGCCTCCCGCCAGCGCCGCAGCTTCGGCTTCCACGAGCCGTTCGAGCGTCCGCTTGAGGCCGGGCTGCCGGAAGATCTCACCCTCCCGCGGACCCGGGTTCTCCGCGTCGTCCGGGTGCGTGAAGTACACATCCACGGACGACGGCCACTGCCGAATCTCGTCCACCGTATTCCGGATGCGGCGCGCCGCGTCCGCTTCGATCGGGTATCCGTCCGCCATCTCGATCGAGGGCTGAAGCACGTCGGCGAGGCTCAGGCGGCCCCATTCGGCGAGCATCGTCATGAGCCCGCCGGGCGTGCCGGGGGTCACGGCCGACAGCGGACCGAACTCGGGCGGGAAGTTGTCGTGGCCCTCCGCACGGTAGTGCTCGGGGGTCGCGCCGGTGGGAGCCACCCCGAGCGCGTTGACGCCGATCACGCGCTGTTCGCCGGGGTGATAGACGAGCGCCTGCGTCTCCCCTCCCCACGAGAGCACGTCCCACATGGTGGAGGTCGCGGCGAGCATGGCGGCGGCCGCGTCGACCGCGTTGCCGCCCTGGTGGAACATGCGCGCCCCGGCGGTGGCGCCGAGCGGCTTGCCGGTGATCGCCATCCAGTGCCGTCCGTGCAGGACCGGCTTGGCCGTGCGCTGGGCTTCGACGACGAGGGGCAGAGCCAGAAAAAGCAGGGCCGCGAGCGCGACGCGGGGCGTCCGCACCTGGCGGGGCGAGCGGGAGCCGAGAGCGACAGACATCATGGAATCCTCCGGGTAGGGACCGAGCGAGCCGACAGCCGAATATGGACCCCGCCATGCGCGTGGCGAAAGCCGGGCCGAAGCCGACGAGTCGGCTGCTAGCGCCGGCGGCGGATCCCTCGCCTGAGGGCGGTGGGCTCGGGGCGCTCGACCTCCGGCTCCTCCGGGGGCGGCGGCTCCACCTCGGGCTCGAAGCCGGGGACGACACGGCGCTCGATCGTCTCGCCCAGCAGACGCTCGATGGCTCGGATCTCGACCCAGTCGCTCGCGGCCATGAGCGTGACCGCGTCGCCGGTGTCGTCGCCGCGGGCGGTGCGGCCCACGCGGTGCACGTAGTCTCGCGGATCTTCCGGCACGTCGAAGTTCACGACGTGGCGGATGCCGCGGATGTCCAGGCCTCTCGCGGCCACGTTCGTGGCGACGAGGACGCGGATCGAGCCCTCGCGGAAGCGCCGCAGCGCCTTGTCGCGCTGGTCCTGGTGCTTGCCGCCGTGCAGCCCCGCCACCGCGACCTCGTGCGAGCGCAGGTAGTCGGCAAGGTAGGTCGCCGTCACCCGCGTGCGGGTGAAGACGAGCACCTGTCCCTCCGGCCACTCGCCGAGCAGGTGGTGAAGGAGTGCGTGCTTCTGCGACCAGTCCACCGGATGTAGGACCTGGCGGATGCCCTCCGCCGCGGTCTCCCGACCCACCTGCACCTCTTCGGGATCGGTCATCAGCTGATGGGCGAGCCACCGGACGCCATCGGGCATCGTCGCCGAGAAGAGGAGCGTCTGCCGGTCGTCGGGCGTGTGGCGAACGATCTCCTTCACATCGTCTATGAACCCCATGTCGAGCATGCGGTCGGCTTCGTCGAGCACGAGCACCTCGACGCGGGACAGGTCCGCGTTCCCGCGCTTGATGTGGTCGAGCAGGCGGCCCGGGGTGGCGACGAGCACGTCGCACCCGAACGAGAGTTCGGCCTTCTCGGGCCCCAGCGGGGTGCCGCCGTGGACGACGACGGACTCGATGGAAGATGACGCCCCGTAGGTCATGATCGCCGCTCCGACCTGCTGGGCGAGTTCGCGCGTCGGCGTGATGACGAGGCCCCGCGGGGCGGCGGACGGCTCCGTGGCCGCAAGCCGTTGCACGGCGGGGAGGGTGAAGGCCGCCGTCTTGCCGGTGCCCGTGTGGGCGGTGCCGAGAACGTCGCGGCCGGCAAGAACGGCGGGGATCGCCTGGCGTTGAATCTCGGTGGGCTCGGCGTAGCCCGCCCTCGCCACGGCCTCGACGAGGTCGGAAGCGAGGCCGAGTTGGGCGAAGGGGTGCCCCTCGTCACTCACCGGCGTACCGTCTCATGAGGCGCCGGGCGCAACGAGTGGATCGCCGGAACGGCGGGCGTTTCTTCGAAAGGGGTATGATGACCGGACTTCGTTTCGCCATGGAATCGGACGGACGCCGGGTCCTCGCCCGGCGGAGCGTGCGCCGCCACGGTGGGGCGCGGGAAGTCGCTTCGCAAGACGGAGGAGGGGCCGCGGGGCCGACGTTTCTCCGCGTCGCGCTCCTGGCGTGCCTCCTGCCGGGTCTGTCGGCCGGCTGCCGGCCGGCCCCGGAAGGACCGCGGCGGGGCCGATGGCCGCCGGGCGAGCGTGCGCGTCGATGCGCGGGAGGCGACGCTGCGCATTCCGGGCGCCGCGGGGGCCGAAGACGTGCGCTTCGACCCCGACGTCAGCGTGCTCGCGACGGCCGTATTGCGGCGGCGCTGACCCGGGCCGGCTCCGGGCTGCCGAGCGTGAGGTCGCACGCCAGAAGATCGTCGTCCGTTTCGCGGCGAACCACCTCCCGCGCCGCGCCGCCCCGCACGAACACGACGGCGGGGCGTCCGACCCCGTTGTAGCGGCTCGACATCGCGAACACGTAGGCGCCCGTGCCCGGGATGGCGAGGACGTCGCCCACGGCCGTGTCGCCGGGCAGCGTCGCCGCCGGCGCGACCACGTCGCCCGACTCGCAGTGCCGCCCCACGACGCGAAACGTCCGCTCGGCCTCGCCGCGCGGGCGCGACGCGTTGAGCACCTCGTAGCTCGCCCCGTACAGCGACGGGCGCGGGTTGTCCGAGAGCCCGCCGTCCACGGCCAGCGCCTCCCCGGCCCCATCAAGGCGCTTGCGCGCGTGAATCGTGTACAGCGTGAGGCCCGCGTTCGCGATCACGGACCGGCCCGGTTCGACGATGAGCCGGTACGCGCCCAGCCGCGCCTCCGCGTCGGACCGGCGCAGGCCCGCCTCCAGCGCCTCGGCGTACTCCTGCGGTGAGGGAACCTCTTCCCCCGCGCGGTAGGGCGCCGCGAGCCCTCCCCCGAGGTCCAGCTCGACCGTCTCGGGAAAGCAGCGTCGCAACGGCGCGACGAAACCCACGGCCGCCTCCGCGACCCGGGCGAAGAGCGCGGGATCCCGAATCTGGCTGCCCGCGTGGATGTGGACGCCGGCCAGACGCCACTCTCCCGCGCCCGCGATCCGGCGCGCGACGGACGCCGCGACGGGCGGCGCCATCCCGAAATGCGTGCCCGGCCCCACGGTCCGAACCTTCTCGTGCGTCTCCGGCGTCAGGTCCACGTTCAGCCGCAGGAGCAGGTCGGGATGATCGTGGGATCCGACCGCGGCCGCGGCTCTGCGCAGGTCGTCGACCTCGTCCGGATGGTCGACGACGATCCGCCCCACCCCGTATTCGATGGCCCGTTCCAACTCGGCGGCCGACTTTGCGTTCCCGTGGAGGATGACGTCGCGCATCGGGAATCCGGCCCGCCGCACGAGTTCGAGTTCCCCGCCCGAGACGACATCCACGAGCCAACCCTCCCGGGCCAGGAGCCGCACGAGGGCCCCGCACAGGAAGGCCTTGCCGGCGTACGTGAGTCCGGCGTCCGTGCCGAAGGCGGCGCGAAAGCGGGCGAGGCGGTCCTGGAGGTGGCTTTCGTCGACGACGACGAGCGGCGTCCCGAAGCGGGCGGCGAGTTCCGTCACGGCGACCCCGCCGACGCGTCCGCCCCCGCCGGCCTCCGTCCATGAGACGGGCAGGACGTGCTTCACATCAGCGCGCCGACGACGGCGAAGCCCGCGGTCGCGATCCCTCCCGCGACGAGCGCATACGGAATCTGCGTGCGGACGTGCTCGATGTGATCGGTGGCCGACGCGAGCGAGGCGATGATCGTCGTATCGCTGATCGGGCTGCAGTGGTCGCCGAAGATGCCGCCCGAAAGCACCGCCGCCACGAAGGGGGCGGGCGGCAGGCCGAGGGCGTTCGCGAGCGGCACGGCCACCGCGAGCATGATCGCGAACGTCCCCCAACTGCTCCCGGTGGCGAAGGCGATCCCACCCGTGACGACGAACACCAGCGGCAGCAGTGCCATCAGCGGGAAGGTGTCGCCGACGATGCCCGCCGCGTAGAGACCCGTCCCCAGCGACCTCGTCACATCGCCCAGCGACAGTGCGAGCCAGAGCACGACCGCCATCCCGGTGAGCGCCCCCGCCCCCTTGAGACCGACGCGGCTCAAGCTCTCCAGATTGAGGGAGCGCTGGCCCAGGGCGAGGAGCCAGGCAAGCGCCAGCCCCACCAGCACCGCCCACAGCACGCTCGTCGTGCCGGAACCCTCCGCGATGGTCCCGCCGCCCGTGACCCACATGAAGACGGGCATGGAGACGACCATGGCCGCGATCGGAATCAGCATGTTGCGAGGCTTGAGCGCAACGCCCTCGGCCGGCGGCGGCGCGATCTCGTCCGGGTCCGCGAGCGCCACCGCGTGGTCCCAGTGGAGACGCCCGTCCCGCGTGCGCGCCTCAGCCTTCTTCATCGGGCCCAAGTTCCAGCCCCGGAAGGCGGTCAGGCCCGCGAGGATCAGGGCCGCGACGGCGTAGAGGTTGAGCGGAATCGCCACGAGAAAGACGCCGAGCGGGTTGCCCACGCCCTGCTCGGTCAGGATCCCCAGAACCAGCGCGCCCCACGCGTTGAACGGAATCAGGATGCAGACGGGCGCCGAGGTCGAGTCGACGATGTAGGCCAGCTTCTCCCGAGAGATGCGGAAGCGGTCGAAGAGGGGCCGCGACACGGAGCCCGCGACGAGGATCGTGAGATTCGATTCGATGAAGACGACGATCCCGATCAGCCAGGCCATGATCTGGGCGCGCCGGGCGTTCGTCACCCACCGGGCCTCCTCGACCCAGCGCACGAAGCCCCGCATGCCGCCATTCGCCTCCACCGTGGCGATGAGGGCGCCGATGAGGAAGGTGAAGACGATGACCCGCGCGTTGCCCGCATCGCCGAGCACGCCGATCGCGCCATCTATCGCCCCCGCGGCGCCCGCGGCCGGGTTCCAGCCCGAGAGAATCGTGTGTCCGAGCCAGATGCCGGCCGCCAGGGAGAGGAAGACCTGGCGGGTGTAGATCGCGAGCCCAATGGCCAGCAGGGGGGGAAGAAGCGAGGCGAAGCCGTACGTACCGACTTCCTGCAGAGCGATTTCGGCCATTCACGTCCTCCCGGGGTGTAGCGGCCGCGGCGGCGACTCAGCGCTTCGAGACCCAGCGGCTCCGTCGATCGTAGAACCTGAGGGGTCGATCCGCCGCGCGCGAGATCCCGATCCGCGTCGTCACGTGCACGGCCGCCTCCGGGACGGGCTCCCCCCAATGCAGGGAGAGCGGGGGATGATCGAGCCGGTGCCCCTGCATTTCGGGACCCACCCCGAGCGCCTGCGCGAGCCGGGCCGGACCGTTGGTGAGTTCGGCGCGGCCGCGGCGGCGGCGCATGACGTCGAGACCCTCGGTGGGCTCGACCGCTCGCAGGAGAACGCCGGCCGGGAAGCCCTCCGGTCCCGTGACCACGTTCAGAAGCCAGTGGATGCCGTAGTTGCGGTGGATGTACGCGGTGCCCGGAGGCCCGAACAGCGGCGCGTTCCGCGCGGTGCGGCCGATCCGCTCCGCCGCGTGGCAGGCGTCGTCCTCGGGCCCGGTGTAGGCTTCCGTCTCGACGATGCGGCCGGCCGTCCGCTCGCCCGCACAGTCGGAACGCACCGTGCAGCCAAGCAG
This sequence comes from Candidatus Palauibacter scopulicola, assembly GCF_947581915.1. Lineage (NCBI taxonomy): Bacteria > Pseudomonadati > Gemmatimonadota > Gemmatimonadia > Candidatus Palauibacterales > Candidatus Palauibacteraceae > Candidatus Palauibacter > Candidatus Palauibacter scopulicola. Next base: position 30,116 of record NZ_CANPWG010000058.1, on the reverse strand, counting down.
CGCCCGGGCCACCTCGGCGGCGGGGCGGGAGAGAAAGTCGGCGCCGATCGGCCCGGATCCGGGATCCGGGCCGGCCGGGTCGTTCAGCTTTCGAGCTCTGCGCGCCGGGCCTCGCGAACCGCCTTCGCCCGACCTTCCGAGAGCACTTCGGTCAGTCGCGCCGGCTCCGAGTCGATGACCTCGAACACGCGGTCGCCGAAATGGTCGAACAGCACCTCCGCCGTCCGCTTCCCGACGCCCGCGTAGTTGCGGACCATGTGTCCGATGGGCCCTCCGGCCGGCTTCGAGGCCGGCTTCGAGGCCGACCTCGCGGTTCCGCGGGCCGACCTGCCCGCCCCTCCGGCCTTGCGGGCCGCCGGCTTGTCGCGAGCCGGGACGTCCGCGCGCTTCGCGTCCGGCTTCCTCTCCTCCGTGGCCGGCTCCTCAGCGGCCACCGGGCCGATACGAGGCGCATCCGCCTTCTTCGCCGCCCCCGCCGCGGCCGTCCGTCCGCGGGACCCCGACCGATAGCGCCCCAGCGTTCGCCGGGCAGGCGCCGTATCCCGGGCGGGCGGCTTCTCCTGGGCGGCCGGCCGGCTGTCCCGGACCTCCGGATCCTGCTTCGGCGCCGACGCCGCGGGCTCTCGCTTCGGTGTCTCCTTCTCGCGACTCGGCGAGGCTTGCTGTTCCCGCGCCTTCGGCCGGTCGCGGCGCTCGGCCGCCCGGTCACGTGGCTCAGCGGGCCGGCTCCGATCCGCCTGGCTCCGATCCGACCGGCCTTTTGCCGTGGCCTCTGCCTCCCGCGCGCCGGACGGGTCCTTGCCGCCGCGTTCGGACCGAGGCGGCTCCGCCTTGCGCTGCTGAGCCGGCTTCCTGGATTGACGTTGCGTGTCCGCACTGGCCGCCGGAGACGACGGCGCGCGCCGGGGCTCGGGCTTGCCGTGGGGGGTCGGCTTGCTCCGGGACGCCGGTGTGCTCGGCCGCTCCGCCTCCTTGCGGGCGTCCGGCTTGCTCGGGCCCGCCGGCTTGCTCCGAGCTGCCGACCTGCTCGGGGCTGCCGGCTTGCTCCGGGCGTCCGGCTTGCTTGAAGGCGCCGCCTCGCTGCGGGCCGCCGGCCCTCGCCGGAAGCGGCCGAGCGTCTTGCGCGCGGCCCGGGCCGCAGCGGACAGGGGCGACCGTCCACCCGCCTCGTCCGGGGTTGCGGCCGGCTCCGACGCCGCCTCCGCCGCCTGGCGCGCGGGCGCGGCCGGCGCGGCCACGACCGTCAGATAGTGATTGCCGTCGTCATGCCGCGACATCCGGACGACGCCGGCGTCGTGCGCCGCCCGCAGGAACAGGCTGAACTTGCTGAAGCCGAAACTGCCCTCATCGAAGGCCGCGTCGTGCTGCAGCAGCTTGCGCTTGGCCATGGAATCGCGGACCGGGGCGCCGTCCCGCGAGAGTTCGGCCACCGCGCGCCTCAGCGCTTCGTAGGCACCTTCGAGGCCGACGGCCGAGGCGCCCGTCGTCTTGGCTGTCGTCTTCGCTGCCGTCTTCGCCGGTGGTTTTTCGGTCTTCGCGGGTGCGCGCCCTTCCGAGGTCTTCGGGGCGGAGGCGCGGCCGCGGCCGGAACCTCCGCGGCGGCCGCGCCGGCTGCGGCTCCGGGCCGTCGAGGTCTCCCTCCCGGAGAATGCCGCGTCGGCGGCCGCCGACGATCCCGACGACGATCCCGACGACGATCCCGACGACGATCCCGATGGCGCGCCGGACGGCAGGCCGATGTCGTACTGGCCGTTCTCCCGCTTCTGCAGCACGATGCGATCGCGCTTGGCGGCTTCGCTCAGAAACCGGTTGAAGCGGGAAAAACCGGCCGTCTTCTCATCGAAGCCCGGGTCCATCTCCAGCATCACCTGCTTCAGGCGATCCGACCGCATGACGTCGCCGCGCTCGGCCATGCGCGCGACGGCCCTGCTCGTCAGCTCCCACGGGTCGTGCTTCACGGTCTGGATGTCGTCGGCCGACGTGAGCCCGGACAGCCGGTTGTAGCTGTAGTACTCGTCGCAGTTCTGGACGAGGATGTCCGAAGTGGATTCCTGGAGCCCCACGCCGATCACGTACTTCCCGTACTCCTTCAGCTTCAGCACGAGGCTGGAAAAGTCGGAGTCCCCCGACAGGAGGATGAAGGTTCCGATCTCCGGGCGCGTGAACACCAGTTCGAGCGCGTCGATCGCGAGCCGGATATCGGTGGCGTTCTTCTTCGACGACCCGTAGGCGGGCGCGAAGATGAGATCGACGGAGGACTCGGAGAGCGGCACGATGTACTGGGGATAGCGTCGCCAGTCCGCGTACGCTCGCTGGACGGCCACCTTGCCGTGGATGATGTCCGAATCGAGGAGGTTTTGGAGTTCCTGTCCCAGGTTGGACCGGATCCCCATGGTCACGTTGTCGAAGTCGATGAGAAGCGCCGCGGCGCCTGCCATATCGGCGGGGGGGCGCCGGTGAGGCGCCCGCGTGTACATGTCGTTCATGTCCTCTTGTTCCGTTCGTTGCCGCGAACGGCCCGGTGAGGCCCCTCTGCCTCGCCCCCGGTGGCGGGGGGGATGGTGAGAGGGGTCTACGAACCGCCGTTCGCGTTCTCGCCGATCCGGCCGCGGGCCTCTTTGCCCGGCGACCGCCGCGGCGATCAGTTCTGTTCGGCCTCGGCGCGCACGATGCGGGCCAGACTCACGCGGCGCGCTTGTGCGCTGGAGGCCTCCGGAAGCTCATCCAGAAAGTGAATGAGATCCGGCACTCTGTGCTCTGCCAGAGATTCGTGGCAGAAGTCGCGGATTTCGTCGGCCGTGATCAGGGCCCCTTCGGCGGTGATCACGCAGGCGCAGATGAGTTCGCCCAGCACGTCGTTGGGGATCCCGAGAACCACCGCTTCTTCCACCGCGGGGTGGGACCGGAGCTGCGCTTCGATTTCGGCGGGGTGAACGCTGTTACCCCCGCGAAGAATCACGTCGCTCAGGCGGCCGACGATATGCAGGTAACCCTCGGGGTCCACCATCGCAAGGTCGCCGGTCTTCAGGAAGCCGTCTTCGGTCATGGTCTTCCGGGTCTGGCCGGGCTGGCGGAAGTACCCGTGCATCACGTTGAAACCGCGCACGGCGAGTTCGCCCACGGACTCATTGGGGAGTTCCCCGCCGGCCTCGTCAAGCACCCTGACCTCGACCCCCTCGAGCGGCCGGCCCACCGTGTGGGCCCGCTTCGACTCGGGATCCGACCGGGTCGTGATCGACACCGTGGGGGAGGTTTCCGTGAGGCCGTAGGCACTCTCCAGATCGGGGATCAGGCGACGGCGCGCGTCGCGCACGAGGTCGTCGCCGACCGGTGCGCCGGCGATGACCCCGGTGCGCAGCGAGTCGGGCCGGGCCCGGCCCCGTTCCAGCGCCCGCAGCATCATCACGAACATGGTCGGGACGCCGTGAACGACGGTCGCTTCGTGCTCCCGCGCGAGCGCCAGCGCGCCCGTCGCGTCGAAGGTCTCCTGCAGCACGAGCGTCCCTCCCGTGCCGAGCGTCGTGAGCAGCGCGGTGAGCCCGAAGATGTTCGGCAGCGGGACGACACAGAGCGTTCGATCGTCGGCGTCCAACTCCAGCCGCGCGGCGGTCGCGAGAGCGGTCCGCACCAGGTTGTCGTGCGTGAGGACGACCCCTTTCGGGGCTCCGGTCGTCCCGGGCGTGTACAGGATCGCGCAGGGGTCGCGGCGCGGGTCCACCTCCACCGGGGGGACCTCCCGACCGCGGCCGCTCGCGACGAGGTCCTCGAACTGGAAGATCCGGTCGTCGTACCAGAGGTCCTCCTCTCCGACCGTCACCACGTACTGAAGATCCGGCAGCCGGGTGAGGAGGTTCTCGAAACGCTGGAGATAGTCCACACCGTTCCAGGTCTCCGCCGTGATCGCGACGGCCGCCTCGGAGTTCCGCAGCGTGAAGCGCAGTTCGCGCGCCGAACAGTTCGGACCGATGGGCACGAGGACGGCGCCCGCTTCCGCGACCGCGAGGGTGGAGATCACGAATTCGGGCCAGTTGGGCAACTGGACCGCGACGCGGTCCCCCGGCTCGACCCCCAGGTTGTGGAGCCCCACGGCGAGGGCGCGCGCCTGCGCGGCAATGCGGGAATAGCTCCACGACTCGCCCCCCGCCCGTATGCAGGGCGCGTGCGGGCTCAACTCCGCGTGTCGGGCGAAGAGACCGGCGACGCTGAGCGTGGAGGTCGGGGACGGTTCGGCTGGCATCACTTCCGACAATTTCAAACGCCCGGGGCCGGCCGTAAAGCCGTCGCGAGCGCTTGCCCGAGATCTTCCTCGCCGAGAGCGAAGCTGTGCCGTCCATCCGCGTCGGTGGCCACTTCGCCGAGCCGCGCCAGGAATACGCACCGGACCCGGTCCCGACGCGCCTTCTTGTCCTTCGACATCGCGCCCCGAATCTCGGTTGGCTCGCGGTCGGTCTCCCAGTCGCCGTCGAGCCCGCACGCTTCCAGCAGCACGGCAAGCTGTTCGGAGGTTCCGCGCTCGGTGACCCCGAGCAGTTCTCCCAGACGCGACTCGACGCGCATGCCCGCGGCGACGGCCTCGCCGTGGAGGAGCTTGTAGCCCTCGAGCGCCTCCAGCGCGTGGCCCACGGTGTGTCCGAAATTCAGGATCTCGCGGCGGCCGCGCTCCAGCGGGTCATCGCCGACCACCGCCGCCTTGTGCCGCACGACGCGCTCGATGAGTTCGGCGGACGCGTCCGGGTCGCCGTTCGACAGCGCCGAAGACCCGCGCACCATCCAGTCCCAGAGCTCCACATCGAGAATCGCCGCCGTCTTCACGGCCTCCGCCAGCCCGGCGCAGCGCTGGTGCCGCGGCAGCGTCTCCAGTACGGCGGGGTCGATGAGCACGGCCGACGGGTGATGAAAGGCCCCGATGAGGTTCTTGCCCGCCTCGGTATCGACCCCCGTCTTTCCCCCGACGGAACTGTCCAGCATGGCCAGGAGCGTCGTGGGAATCTGAATGACGGGAACGCCGCGCATGTACGTGGCCGCGACGAAACCGGCCAGATCGCCCGCGACGCCGCCTCCGAGCGCGACGACGGCGGAGTCGCGGCCGAACCGCGCGTGAAGCATGCGATCGCTCAGCGCGGCCCACTGCTCCCGGCTCTTGTTCCACTCGCCCGCCGGAAACGGGAACAGGTCGGCGGCGAGGCCGGCATCCTCCAGGCCGGAGACGACCCCGGCACCATAGAGCCGCGCGACCTGCGAATCCGCGATCACGGCGTATCGGTGCGCCGGCGCGTACTCCCGGCAGACCGACGCCGCGTCACCGAGCAGGCCCGGTTCGATGTGAATCGGGTAGCTCCCGCCTCCGGCGGCCCCGACCTCCAGAGTCCTACGGCTCATGAGCCTCCATCGGCAGCCTCCGTCAGACGCAGCTCCGTGACCGTGACGCCCTCCGGGTCCGCGGCGGCCGCCAATTCGGCGACCGAGCGCCCGAGCAACGGATGTCGCCAGGCGCCGGCGACCTCCGCCAGCGGCAGGAGAACGAAGGCCCGTTCCGCGAGCGCGGCGTGAGGAATCGCGAGGCGCGGCGTCTCGACGACTTCGTTCGCGTAGAGAAGGATATCGAGATCGAGCGGGCGGGAGGAGTATCTCGGCGCGTCCGGGTCGCGGCCCGCCCGCGCCTCGAGGTCCTTGAGCGAAGCGAGCAGCGCGCCGGGCTCGAGACGGGTCCAGCCGACGCAGCAGGCGTTCAGGTACGCAGGCTGGTCGAGCCCGTAGGCGGGCGCGGTCTCGTAGACCCTGGAGAAGCGGGGCTCGATCAGCACCATCCTCGCCAGACGCCGCGCGGCGACGCGCAGATGGTCGATGCGGGAACCCAGATTCGACCCCATCCCGATGGCCACCTCCCGCAGCGAAGCGTCGATGCCGGAGGAGGGTCGGCCGGGCCTCGTCAAGGCGCGCCGGGCACCCGAATTGCTAGCGACTCTCCGGGAGGGCCGGGACGATGTTGTTGCCCGGATTCGTGTTGCCCGGCTCGTCGAGCGCGGTGTCTTCCATCGAATCGACGTTGGGAACTGTGGGCCCGACGTTGAGGTCCACACACCCGGTCGCGGACGCGCCCGCCAAACCGATCAGGACCGCGCATGTCGCCAGGAAGTGCGTGGCTCTCAGTCTCATGTATGCCTCTGGTGCTTGCTCAAGTCCGTCTTCCGTCGCCGAAAGCTAGCGCGGCGGACAACCGCCGCACAACGAGGAAACGTCCGAAGTCCGCGATTTCTGACAACTCCCGATCCCGGACGCAAAGAGGCCACCGGGACGGACCCGGTGGCCTCTTTCACCCGCCCGGGGTCGCCCGCAGGCCCCCCGGGACGGAACACTCCGCCGAAAACGCTATCGCACCACGAGGTCGGCGTTTGCCGCTCGCGTCTCCCTCGCGAGACTCCTCTGGAGACGTTCGAGCGAGTACGCGGCACGCTCCAGGGCAGCGTTCAGACTGCCCGGCACGATCGACGGTGGAATCGGATTCCCGGCCGAACTCGGCTCTCCTCCGCCGAACGTGTAGATGTCCCGCTGCAGGACCTCGAGATCCGCGGCCGGGATCGGCAGTTGCAGCGCACTCCCCGCCGGCATGATGTCGTTACGCCGGCCGTGCCAGAACTCGAGCCCTCCGAACACGTTGAACACGTTCTCGAAGTGCTCGAACCACATCGCGTCGCGCAGGTTCCCGCAGCGTCCCTGCACGTCGTACCGCTTGCGCGGCGTGCACTCGCCGTCCGCGTTCGATGGCACCGCATCCGTCGGGTTCGACGGCGCGGGCGGCAGGCCCGCCTCCATGCGCGTCTTGTTCACGATGTCCGCGGCGGCCCCGAAGTTGCCCATGCGGTAGTGGGCTTCCGCGACGTACGTGTCCATCTCCTGGTGCGTCATGGACTCCATCTCGCCAAACTCGCAGCGGCTGCAGCTCAGCGTGTAGTCATCGTACCGCGAGTCGCCGTAGTGAGACTGCCGGTACGTCCCACGCTCGGGCCGGAAGATGATCGTGGCGTTGTACCGGTGGCGCGGACCGTACGAGGCGGCCGAGGGACTCACGGGCTCGCCGAGCGTGCCGGTCTCGTTCACCGCCGGGAACCGCTTGTCGTCGCCGAACGCCATCTCCCGCGCCGTCCGCTGTTCCGTCGGGAACGTCAGCCAGTCCTGGTACTGGCCACTCTGGTCCGCCATGCCGACCCAGTCCATGTGCATGCGGTGCCAGGTGTTGTTCTCCTGCATGAAGATCTTGATGCCGCTCCACCACGGGGTCCCGGACGAACGGTCCTGGCCCATGACGACGAGTTCGCGAATGCCGTTCTCGGCATCCGAGATGACCTGGCCCCAGTTTACCCCTGCGGCCTCGGCGTCGGTTCGTGGCAGGTTCGCGGCGCAGCGCGCCTTCCAGCTCACGAGGTAATCCGCGAACTGGTTGTTGTCCCACGGGTTCCCGTTGATCCAGGTATCCGGGAGCGTGAACGAAGACGACCGGGCGGCCGCCTCCGCCTCATTCAGCTTGTTCATGGCGTACTGATACACCGCGTTGTAGTCGACGGTATCCAGCTCGCCCCCGAGATCCACCGTCTCATCGACGATGAAGGCCTGATCGTACCACAGCGCGAGCAGGCAGTTCAGTATCGCCTGACTCGCGACCGCGAACGTGCGGGCACGGACGTTCCGCTCGCCGCCGGGGCCGATCTCGAGGCCCTCATCGAGGGCCCGGATCCCGTCCGACGCGGCGGAGATGCCGCCGTAGGCGTCGCCCCAGTTCGCCTCGAAGACGTACGACGGGCTGTACGAAGCCGAGTTCGGCAGCGGCTCCCGGGGCTCACGACCGAGGTCGTTCATCCCCATGTTGCCCCACGTCGCCGTGTGGCGGCTCGACATGTGGTTGAAGGCGAAGTTCGCGTTGTTCCAGTAGTGCCCGATTTCCCAGACCTTGAGATAGGAGCTCGCGATGAGCGTCTCCACGTCGTCCGGGCCCGCCAGGGCTCGCGTCCGGTCCGGCTCGTTGAGGTTGTCGACCTGCAGGTCGCAACCCGTAAAGCCGACCGTCAGCGCCAGCGCGACGGCGGGCAGCGTCAGCTTCCTTTTCATGATCCCTCCATTACTCAATGCCGTGTCCGTCCGACCCCCTTCGGCGGAAGGGTGTCAGAAGACCAGCTCCGCCGAGAAGGTGAACGTCCGGAAGTTCGGATAACCGAAGCTGTCGACGCGGTTCAGGGTCGCGCTCCCGACCTCCCCGCCGTCCCGGCCGACTTCGGGATCGTATCCGCGGTAGGCCGTGAAGGTGAACAGGTTGCGCCCGATGGCGCTCAGCGTAACCCGATCGAACACATCCCCGAACACGGACGAGGTGACCGACTCCGGCAGCGTGTAGCCGAGCGACAGCTCGCGGACCTTGAGCCAGTCGCCGTCCTCGCGGAACCAGGAGTTGTCCGACCCGACGTTGTAGATGACCGAGGCGTAGCCCGTCGGCTTGTTCAACTCGAGCGGCTTGCCCGTCTGGTCCACATCCTCGCCGCGCAGTTCGCGAAGCGCCCACTGCGCCGTGTTGTTGTAGATCGAGTGACCTACGGACGACTCGAGGAGCGCGTTCAGACTGAGGTTCCTGAACCGGAAGTTCGTCGCGAACGACGCGCTGAAGTCCGGCGTCGTGTTCCCGTACGGCAGGAAGTCGGTCAGCCGGCACTTCTCCTCGTAGTCGCCGGGGTTCTTGGCGATGCAGGCCGGCGAGTAGTCTTCGACGAAGAACGGATGCCCCCAACGGTACGTGCGGTCGCCGTCCGGCGTGGACACGGTCCCCTGAGTGCCCCACAGCTTCTTGCTGAAGCCCTCGGTGTAGTCGTCCGCTCCGGTGTAAACGAGGAGGCCGTCGTCGTTGATCTGGAAGTTGGCGTTGCAGTCGGAAGCCGACACGCCGACCGGCGACAGATCCGCGCAACTCGTGGCCAGCACTTCGCCCCACAGCTCGCCCAGCGGACGACCCTCGGAGACGAAGAAGGTCCCTACCGTGTAGTCGGGGACGTCCAGACGCGTGATCTCCTGCTTCGTCTTGTCCCAGTTCAGCCGGAACTGGAGGCCCATGTCCTGCGTGTCGATCGCGGCGTAGCGCAGCGACACCTCGTACGTCTGCGCCGCGATCTCGCCCGCGTTCTGCCACTGGTTCGAGAAGCCGACGAACGCCGCCTGCGGAACCTGCAGCAGCTGGTCGTCCGTCGTCTGCCAGGCGTACGTCAGGTCGAGACCCAGGTTCTCGAAGAACACGAAGTTGATCCCCGCCTCGCGCTCTGTCGTGAACTCCGGCTTCAGCGCGCGGTTCCCGAGGTTGATCGGGAAGATCGCGCCCTGCGCGACGCCGAACGTTTCGTACTGGGCGTAGAAGTTCGGGCGACCGCCGGCCGTGCCGAGCGAGAAGCGCAGCTTCAGTTCGTCGATCGCGTCGATGTTCCAGAAGTCTTCCTGCGCCACGCGCCACGCGACCGAGCCGCGGTAGTACGTCTGCCAGCGCTCGTCCGGCCCGAACAGCGACGAGCCGTCGCGACGGATCAGGCCGTCCAGGATGTACTTGCCCTGGTAGTCGACGCTCGCGATCCCGAACAGTCCCTCGGCCTTGATCGACCGGACCTGGTTGTTTCCGCTGGTCTCGCCGATGATGGCGCCGAAGTTCGGCACGTCCTGCACCGAGAACCGGCTGCCGAACACGCCGTTCGACTTGAAGCTCTGGTCTTCGATCAGGTAGCGGGCCTTCCCGCGCACGGTCACGTCGCCGTCCATGAACGTCTGGCTCGCGCCGAGCGTCACGGAGGCGTTGATCGCCTCATCGGTGAAGTTGAATTCGCGCAGGCTGCCGCCCGTGAGTTCGCCGGTGCCGCTGGCGCTGGACGTGCGCTCGTTCTTGGGCCGGATCGTGTAGTCCCGGAAGTCCGTCCGGTCGAACGAGGCGTTCGCCTCGAGCGTCAGCCAGTCGAAGGCTGCCGGCGAGAAGTTGAGGTCCACGGATCCCATGGACCGCGTCCGCTTGTCCCGGCTGGTATTGACCGCGAGCAGGTAGAGCGGGTTGGCCTCGATCGACTGCGGATCCGCGTTGATGTCGGGGTACCCGTCGAACGACGAGACCTCCGTGAGTTCGATCGCGGGCGACATGAAGGTGAGTCGGGAGAAGGCCCCCGTTGAGACGGCCTTGTCATCCTGGTCGGAGCGCGAGTAGAAGCCGCTTGCCGCGATGTCCAGGTCGCCGAAGCGCGTGTCGACGTTCAGGCGCACGTTCTGCCGCTCGAAGCCCTCGTCGTCGGGAACGCCGACGTCGAAGGCCGACAGGCCCTGCGCGACGCGGTCCGCGTTCAGCGTGGCGAGGTTGTCGATGCACTGCGAGCAACTCACGACGCCGGCTTCGCGGAACTGGTCCACGCTCACGCGGAAGCTCGACTCGCCGAACCGGCCCGTCACCGCGCCGTAGATGTCCATCGTCTCGCCGGGATCGAAGAACGTGTCCATGTGGTCGAACAGTTCGCCCGGAAACGCCTGGTTCGCGAACGCGGTGGATGTCGTTCCCGGCTCGCCGACGTTGATCTGGTTGTAGAGCAGGGCCGAGCCGAAGCCGGCGCGGTTGAGGTCCCGGAAGTCGACCTCGCTGCCCTGCGAGTCGATGAACTTCGTCCCGGACGCGTTCATCGTATACGGATGCGAACGCACGAGGCCGATGTCACCGACGAGTTGGCCGAGACCGTACTCGCCGCGCGCGAGGATGCTCAGCGAGTTCGTCTGCAGACCCGTGCCGCGCTTCGTCGTGATCTCGATCACGCCGTTCTGCGCCCGCGAACCGTACAGCGACGCCGCCGCCGCTCCCTTCACGATCTCCACGTGGTCGATGTCCAGCGCGCCCACGTCCGAAAGCGATGCGCCCTCGGACTGGATCACGCCGTCGATTACGATCAGCGGCGACGTGCTCCGGCCGCTGGAGTTGATCGACGTCGGACCGCGCAGCATGATCGAGGCCGGCTGGCCGGGCTGGCCGGAACCGGAGACGACCGACATGCCCGCCGCCTTGCCCGCCAGCAGCGAGGAGGCGTCGGCCGCCGGGACCGGCAGGTCCTGCGCCGACAGCCGCTCCACCGTGAACGGGAGCTTCACCGCCGGCGTCTCGCCCACCACCCCCGTCACGACGAGATCCTGGAGACGAAGGGCCGTCTGCTCAACGGCGAAGTCCGCTGAGGCCACCTGGCCCGACGCCACCGTCACCGTCTGCGACAGCTCCCGGTAGCCGATCAGGCGGACCGTCACGGTCTGCTCGCCCGCCGGCACCCCTTCCAACCGGTACGTGCCCTCCGGACCCGACAGCGTACCGATCACCGTTCCCGCAACGAACACCTGCGCGCCGGCCACCGGGGCCAGCGACTCCGCATCGGTCACCGTCCCCGAGACCGCTCCCTGAGCGAGCAGCGGGGCCGCGCCGATAAAGAGCCAGGCGCTCACTGCCGTGGCGGCCAGCGCGCTCGCGCGCCTCCGCCGTCCTGACAACCTGAACAACATGGATCACTCTCCTGTGGCGGTGAGATCCGTTTGTGCTTCGTCTACGACCGTCCTTTATCTGAAGTCAGGCCGGGAGGCGCCCGCTGACGCCCCCCGGTCGTTTCATCTCAGCGCACGACCATGTCCTCGCTGGCGCGTGCGGCTTTCTGCTGCCGCTGGAGGCGATGCAGCGTGAAGGCCGCCCTCTCCAGCGCCGAGTCGAGGCTGCCGGGAACGATCGAGGGGGGCGTCGGATTGCCGGCCGCACCGCCCGCGCTCCCGCCGAAGGTGTAGATGTCCCGCTGCAGGACCTCCAGGTCCGCGGCCGGCATCGGCAGGTGCAGCGCCGTGCCCGCCGGCAGGATGTCGTTGCGTCGCCCGTGCCAGTGTTCGAGCCCGCCGAACACGTTGAACACGTTCTCGAAGTGCTCGAACCACATCGCGTCCCGCAGGTTGCCGCAACGCCCCTGCACGTCGTACCGCTTGCGCGGCGTGCATTCGCCGTCCGCGTTCGATGGCACCGCATCCGTCGGGTTCGACGGCGCGGGAGGCAGCCCGGCCTGCATCCGCGTCACATTGATGATGTCCGCGGCCCCCGCGAAGTCGCCCATCCGGTACAGGCCTTCCGCGACGTAGTGGTCCATCTCCTGGGTCGTCATCTCCTCCATGTCCCCGGACTCGCAGAAGTTGCAGCTCAGGGTGTAGGCGTCGTACCGCGCGTCTCCGTAATGCGACTGCCGGTACGTCCCGCGCGACGCGATGAAGATGATGTTCGCATTGTAGCGGTGGATCGGACCCATTGAGGCGGCCGTCGGGCTCACGCTCTCGCCCAGCGTCCCATCCTCGTTCACGGCGGGGTAACGCCGGTCATCCCCGAAGGCCATCTTGCGCGCCGTCCGCTTCGAGGTCTCGAAGGTGAGCCAGTCCTGGTACTGCCCGCTCTGGTCCGCCATGCCGGCCCAGTCCATGTGCATCCGATGCCAGGTTCCGTTCTGCTGAGCCTTGGCCTTCAGGTCGTCGAACCAGGCCGTGTCGGACGAACGGTCTTCGCCGACGACGACGACATCCTGGATGCCGGCCCGCGCGTCGGAGATGATCTGGCTCCAGTTCGCGCCCGCCGCCTCCGCATCCGTCCGCGGCAGGTTCGCCGCGCAGCGCGCCTTCCAGCCGACGAGATAATCGGCGAACTGGTTGTTGTCCCAGGGATTCCCGTTGATCCAGGTGTCCGGGAGCGAGAACGAGGTCGCCCGCACGGCGGACTCCGCTTCGTTCAGCTTGCCCATCGCGTAGCTGAACATGCTGTTGTAGTCGACCGTCTCGAGTTCGCCCGTGAGATCGGTCGTCTCGTCGACGATGAAGGCCTGGTCGTACCACAGGGAGAGCAGGCAACTCAGCAGCGCCTGGCTGGAGAGCGCGAAGGCGCGCGCCCGGGCGTTGCGCTCGCCGCCGGGCCCGATCTCCAGACCTTCGTCGATCGCGCGGATCCCGTCCGATGCCGCCGCGATCCCTCCATAGGCGTCGTTCCAGTGCTCGGAGAACACGTACGACCAGCGATAGGAGGTCGAGTTCGGCATCGGTTCGCGGGGTTCCCGGCCGAGGTCGTTCTGGCCGTTGTTGCCCCACGTCGCCGTGTGCCGGCTCGACATGTGGTTGAAGGCGAAGTTCGCGTTGTTCCAGTAGTGACCCATCGCCCAGACCTGCTGATAGGAACTGGCGATGAGCGACTCGACGTCATCCGGACTCGCCAGCGCGCGCGCCCGGTCCGGCTCGTTCGGGTTGTTGACCTGAAGGTCGCAGCCCGAAAGACCGACTCCGAGGGCCAGCGTGACCGCCGGCAGTGTCAACTTCCTGTTCATGACCCCTCCATAAACTCAGTCCATGTCCGTACGGCCTCCGTTTCCCGGAGGGGCATCAGAACACCAGTTCCGCCGAGAAGGTGAACGAGCGGAAGTTCGGATAGCCGAAGTTGTCGTACCGCTGCAGCGTGGAACTGGAGAGTTCGCCGCCGGTGCGGCCGACCTCCGGGTCGTATCCCCGGTAGTCCGTGATCGTCAGCAGATTCCTGCCGATGGCGTTAAGGGTGACGCGCTCGAACATGTTGCCGAACAAGGCGTTGACCGCGCTCTCGGGCAGCGTGTAGCCGAGCGACAACTCGCGAATCTTGATCCAGTCGCCGTCCTCGCGGAACCAGGCGTTGTCGTTGTTCGAGAGATAGACCCCCGCCACGTAGCCGATGGACTTGTTGAACTCCAGCGGCTTGCCCGTCTGATCCACGTCTTCGCCGCGGTCATCCCGGAGCGCCCACTGCGCCGTGTTGTTGTAGATGGAGTGACCCATCGACGACTCGACGAGGGCATTCACGCTCAGGTTCCTGTAGCGGAAGTTCGACCCGAGCGAGACGTTGAAGTCCGGCGTCGTGTTCCCGAACGGGAGCACGTCGGTGAGCTGGCACTTCTCCATGTAGTTGCCCGGGTTCTTCGCCACGCAGGCCGGCGAGTAATCCAGGACCTTGATCGGAATGCCCCAGAGATACGTGTTCTCGCCGCCGTCGACCGTGGCGACCGTCCCATCGGTGCCCCAGAGCCTCTGGCTGAACCCCGCCGTGTAGTCGGCTCCGCCCGTCCACACGAGGAGACCATCATCGTTCACCTGGAAGTCGGCGTTGCAGTCGGACGCCGCGATGCCGACCGGTTCGAGGTCCGCGCAGGTGGTCGCCAGCACGTGACCCCACATTTCGCCCAGCGGACGGCCTTCGGACACGAAGAAGGTCCCCTGACGGTAGGCGGGAACGTCCAGGCGCGTAATCTCCTGACGCGTCCGGTCCCAGTTCAGCCGGAACTGCAGACCCATGTCCTGGGTGTCGATCGGAGCGTAGCGCATGGAGATCTCATACGTCTGCGCCGATATCTCGCCCGCGTTCTGCCACTGGCTCGAGAAACCCACGAACGCCGGCTGCGGTACCCGCAGCAACTGGTCATCCGTCGTCTGCCACGCATAGGTCAGATCGAGGCCCAGGTTCTCGAAGAAGACGAAGTTAATGCCCGCCTCGCGCTCCGTCGTGAACTCCGGCTTGAGCGCCGTGTTCCCGAGGTTGACGGGGAAAATCGCGCCGCCGGAGATGCCGAACGTCTCGTACTGCGCCTGGAAGTTCGGCCGGCCCCCCGCCGTCCCGAGCGAGAAGCGCAGCTTCAGTTCATCGATCGCATCGATGCTCCAGAAATCCTCCTGCGTGATGCGCCAGGCGAACGAGCCACGGTAGTACGTCTGCCACCGCTCGTCCGGCCCGAACAGCGAGGAGCCGTCGCGCCGGATCAGGCCGTCGAGGATGTAGCGGCCCCGGTAGTCCACGCTTGCGATCCCGAACAGCCCTTCCGCCTTGATGCTGCGGACGGAGTTGCTGCCGGTCGTGGAGCCGACGATCGCGCCGAAATTCGGCACGTCCTGCACGGAGAACTGGCTTCCGAATACGCCGTTCGAAGCGAAGCTCTGATCTTCGATCAGGTAGCGAGCCTTCCCGCGCACGGTGAGGTCGCCGTCCATGAAGGTCTCGCTCGCGCCAAGCGTCACCGATGCGTTGATCGCCTCGTCCTCGAAGTTGCCCTCGCGCAGGCTGCCGCCGGTCGGCCCCTCCCGGGTCTTCTCGTTCTTCGGATAGAGTTCGTAGTCGTAGAAGTCCGTCCGGTCGAACGACGCGTTCGCCTCGAGGGTCAGCCAGTCGAGGCCCGAGGGCGAGTAGTTGAGGTCGACCGACCCCATCGTCCGCGTTCGCTTGTCCTGACTGTCGACGATCGCGAGCAGGTAGAGCGGGTTACTCGAGATCGACTGCGTGTCCGCGTCGATTCTCGGGTATCCGTCCACCGGATCGATCTGCGCCAGGTCGACGGCCGGCGAGGCGAAGGTCAGCTGGCTGAACGCCCCGTTCTCGAGCGCCTTGTCGTCCTGCGTGGCGCGGGAATAGAAGCCGCTCGCCGCGATGTCCAGGTCGCCGAAGCGCGTGTCGACGTTCAACCGCACGTTCTGCCGCTCGTATCCCTCATCGTCCGGCAGTCCCACGTCGAAGGCCGTCAGCCCCTGCGCGACCCGGTCTGCGTTCAGCGCGCCGAGGTTTTCGATGCAGACCGTGCAGCGCACGACACCGCCCTCTCTGAACTGGTCCACGCTCACGCGGAAGCTCGACTCCCCGAACCGGCCCGTCACGGCGCCGTAGACATCGGTCGTCTCGCCGGGATCGAAGAACGTGTCCATGTGGTCGAACAGTTCATGCGGGAACGCCTGATTCGCGAAGGCGGTGAAGGAGTCGCCGGGTTCGTCCGGGTTGATCTGGTTCGCCAGCACCGGGGCGCCGAAACCGGGACGGCTGAGGTCGGTAAAGGCGACTTCGTTGCCATCGGAGTCGATGAACAGCGTTCCCGCCGCGTTCATCTGGTACGGGTGGGAACGCGTCAGCCCCACGTCGCCGACGAGCTGGCTGATGCCGTACTCGCCGCGGGCGAGGATGTTCAGCGTGTTCGCCTGCAGGCTCGTGCCGCGCTTCGTCGTAATCTCGATCACGCCGTTCTGCGCCCGCGAACCGTACAGCGACGCCGCCGCCGCTCCCTTCACGATCTCCACATGGTCGATGTCCAGCGATCCGATGTCGGAGAGCGAAGCCGACTCCGACTGGATCACTCCGTCGATCACGATCAGCGGCGACAACGAGCGGCCCGATGAATTGATGGAGGTTGGACCCCGCAGCATGATGGACGCCTCGGCGCCCGGCTGGCCGGATCCGGAAACGACCGACACGCCGGCCGCTTTCGCCGTCAGGAGCGACGAGACGTCGGCCGCCGGCACGGGGAAGTTCTGCGCCGACAGCCGCTCCACCGTGAACGGGAGCTTCACCTGCGGTGTCTCGCCCACGACCCCCGTCACGACGATGTCCTGGAGTCGAAGGGCCGTCTGCTCCACGGAGAAGTCCGCCGACGCCACCTGGCCCGACGCCACCGTCACCGTCTGCGACAGCTCGTGATAGCCGATCAGGCGCACCGTCACGGTCTGCTCGCCCGCCGGCACCCCTTCCAACCGGTACGTGCCCTCCGGACCCGACAGCGTACCGATCACCGTTCCCGCAACGAACACCTGCGCGCCGGCCACCGGGGCCAGCGACTCCGCATCGGTCACCGTCCCCGAGACCGCTCCCTGAGCGAGCAGCGGGGCCGCGCCGATAAAGAGCCAGACGCTCACTGCCGTGGCGGCCAGCGCGCTCGCGCGCTTCCGCCGTCCTGACGACTCATGAAACATGGATCACCCTTCCTCTAGCGTGGGACCCTAAGCGACCCGACCCCTCCCCTCGCCCCAAGACAGAAACGACCGGGAGCCGTAACACCGCGGACCCCCGGTCGTTGTTCTCCGACGTTCGTCTCGTTGTTAAGCGCACGCCTCCCGGAGCCGTCACTGACGGCGCCGGGAGGCGTCCACGCTCCCTGGAAGGGCTGTCTGTCCAACGAACCGCCTTCCTGGTTCAAACCTTGGGGGGAGAACCACCCCCCGCCCGGTCCCTGCCGGGCTGCTGCTTCCTACCTGACGACCAGGTCCCGCGCCTTGCGGTCCGCCGCCTGGCTGGCCCTGAACCGCTCCAGCGTATAGGCGGCCCGCTCCAGCGCCGCGTCCAGGCTGCCCGGCACGATTGACGGGGTCGGATCGCCCGCCGAACTCGCACCGCCACCACCGAACGTGTAGACATCGCGCTGCAGGACCTCGAGGTCCGAAGCCGGGATCGGCAACTGAAGCGCCGTACCCGCCGGCAAGATGTCGTTACGGCGCCCATGCCAGTACTCGAGCCCGCCGAACACGTTGAACACGTTCTCGAAGTGCTCGAACCACATCGCGTCGCGCAGGTTGCCGCAACGCCCCTGCGTGTCGTACCGCTTCCGCGGCGTGCACTCGCCCGCGCCGTTGGCCGGTACCGCATCCGTCGGGTTGGCGGGGGCGGCCGGCAGACCCGCCTCCATGCGCGTCTTGTTCACGATCTCCGCGGCGCCCGCGAAGTTGCCCATGCGGTAGTGCGCCTCGGCGATATAGCCCTCCATCTCCTGCGTCGTCATGTGCTCCATGTCGCCGAAGAAGCAGAAGCTGCAGCTGAGCGTGTAGGCGTCGTACCGCATGTCGCCGTAGTGCGACTGCCGGTACGTCCCACGCTCCGGTCGGAAGATGATCGTCGAGTTGTAGCGCGACCGCGGACCGTCGGAGGCGACCGACGGGCTGACGACCTCTGACGTCACGCCGTCCTCGTTGCTCGGCGGGAAGCGCATGTCGTCGCCGAAGGTCATCCTGCGCGCGGTGCGCTGCGCGGTCGGGATCGACAGCCAGTCCTGGTACTCCCCGGACTGGTCGGCCATGCCCACCCAGTCCATGTGCATCCGGTGCCAGGTTCCGTTCTGCTGCATGAGGCTCTTGAGGCCGTCGAACCACGGGCTGTCGGACGAAGAGTCCTCACCCACGACGACGACATCGCCAATGCCGTTCTGCGCGTTGGAGATGATCTGGCCCCAGTTGGCGCCCGCGGCTTCGGCGTCCGTTCGCGGCAGGTTCGCCGCGCAGCGCGCCTTCCAGCTCACGAGGTAGTCCGCCCACTGGTTGTTGTCCCAGGCGTTCCCGTTGACCCACGTTTCTTCGAGCGTGAACGAGGACCCCCGGGCCTGCGACTCCGCCGCGTCCAGCTTGCCCATGGCGTAGCTGAACATGCTGTTGTAGTCGACGGTCTCGAGTTCGCCGCCGAGATCCGTCGTCTCGTCGACGATGAAGGCCTGGTCGTACCAGAGCCCAAGCAGGCAGGAAAGGATCGCCTGGCTGCCCGCCGCGAAGGCGAGGGCGCGCGCGTTCCGCTCGCCGCCCGGACCGATCTCGAGGCCCGCTTCGATGGCCCGGATCCCATCCGAGGCCGCCGAAATGCCTCCGTAGGCGTCAGACCAGTTGCCCTCGAAGACGTAGGCCCATCGGTACGAAGGCGAGTTCGGGAGGGACTCGCGGGGCTCACGGCCGAGGTCGTTCATCCCCATGTTGCCCCAGGTCGCCGTGTGGCGGCTGGCCATGTGGCCGAACGCGAAGTTCGCGTTGGTCCAGTAGTGTCCAATTTCCCAGACCTTGAGGAAGGAGCTCGCGATGAGCGTCTCCACATCGTCCGGGCCGGCGAGCGCGCGAGCGCGGTCCGGCTGGTTCGGATTGTCGACCTGCAGGTCGCAGCCCGAAAAGCCGACCGTCAGCGCCAGCGCAAAGGCCGGTAGCGTCAGCTTCCTTTTCATGATCTCTCCGTTGTTCAAGCGGTATCTCGCGATCCCCCCGTCGTAACGAGGCGGGGCCGCCCTCCGGAGAGGGCGACCCGCCACTGCCACGGACAGGGAATCAGAATACCAGTTCGGCTGCGAAGGTGAACGTGCGGAAGTTCGGATAACCGAAGCTGTCCACCCGGTTGAGCGCCGCACTACCAAGCTGACCTCCGCTCCCACCGACCTCGGGGTCGTAGCCGCGGTAATCCGTGATCGTGATCAGATTCCGACCGATCACGTTCAGCGTCACCCTGTCGAAGACGCCGCTGAACAGACTCTCGACCATGTTGTCAGGCAGCGTGTAGCCGAACGAAAGCTCGCGCAGCTTGATCCAGCTGCCGTCCTCGCGGAACCAGTCGTTGTCGGCGTTGACCGAGTAGACCGCGGACGCATAGCCGACGGGCTTGTTGTGCTCGAGCGACTTGCCCGTCTGGTCCGTGTCCTCGCCGCGCAGCTCGCGAAGCGACCACTGCGCCGTGCCGTTGTAGATCGACTGGCCCTGAGAGGTCTCCAGCAGCGCGTTCACGCTGAGGCCTTGATAGCGGAAGTTCGTCGCCAGCGAGGCGTTGAAGTCGGGCGTCGTGTTTCCGAACGGCAGGAACTCAGTGAGTACGCACTTCTCGGTGTAGTCGCCAGGATTCTTCGAGACGCAAGCCGGCGAATAGTCCGAAACCTTGACCGGCAGGCCCCAGTGGTACGAGTTGCTGCCGTCCTCCGTGGCGACCTCGACCTGGGTTCCCCACAGCTTCTTGCTGAAGCCTTCGGTGAAGGCGGAGCCGCCCGTCGGGACGAGCAGACCGTCGTCGTTCACCTGGAAGTTGGCGTTGCAGTCGGAAGCCGACACGCCGATCGGCGCCAGGTCCGCGCAGCTCCTGGCCCACCGCTCGCCCCACAGCTCGCCCAGCGGACGACCCTCGGAGACGTAGAAGTTGCCGAACGAGTAGTCCGGAACGTCGAGGCGCGTGATCTCCTGCCGCGTCTTGTCCCAGTTCAGCCGGAACTGGAGGCCCATGTCCTGCGTGTCGATTACCGCGTAGCGCATCGAGACCTCGTACGTCTCGGCCGCGATCGCGCCCGCGTTCTGCCACTGGCTCGAGAAGCCGACGAAGGCCGGCTGCGGAACCTGCAGGAGCTGGTCGTCCGTCGTGTTCCAGGCGTACGTCAGGTCGAGACCCAGGTTCTCGAAGAACACGAAGTTCAATCCCGCTTCCTTCTCGGTCGTGAACTCCGGCTTGAGGGCGCGGTTCCCGAGGTTGATCGGGAAGATCGCGCCCGCCGAGACGCCGAACGTCTCGTACTGGGCGGCGAAGTTCGGACGACCGCCGGCCGTGCCGAGCGAGAAGCGCAGCTTCAGTTCGTCGATCGCGTCGATGTTCCAGAAGTCTTCCTGCGCCACGCGCCACGCGACCGAGCCGCGGAAGTACGTCTGCCACCGCTCATCGGGCCCGAACAGCGAGGAGCCGTCGCGACGAACGAGGCCATCGAGGATGTAGCGGCCTCGGTAGTCGAGGCTCGCGATCCCGAACAGCCCTTCCGCCTTAACCGCGCTCTGGAAGTTGTTCCCGGAGGTCTCGCCGATGATGGCGCCGAAGTTCGGCACGTCCTGCACCGAGAAGCGGCTGCCGAACACGCCGTTCGACTGGTAGCTCTGGTCTTCGATGAGATAGCGGGCCTTCCCGCGCACGGTCAGGTCTCCGTCCATGAACACCTGGCTCGCGCCGAGCGTCACGGAGGCGTTGATCGCCTCGTTGGTGGAGTTGAACTCGCGGAGGCTGCCGCCGGTGAACTCGCCGACGCCGCCGCCACCCGCCTCGCGCTCGTTCTTGGGCCGGATCTCGTAGTCGCTGAAGTCCGTGCGGTCGAACGATGCGTTCGCCTCAAACGTGAGCCAGTCGATGGCCGCGGGCGAGAAGTTGAGGTCCACCGACCCCATCGTCCGCGTCCGCTCGTCGCGGCTGTCATTGACGGCCAGCAGGTAGAGCGGATTGGGTTCGATCGACTGCGGATCCGCGTTGATATCGGGATACCCGTCCATCGGATCGACCTGCGAGATGTCGAGCGCGGGTGACATGAAGGTCAGCCGGGAGAAGGCGCCGGTCGAAACGGCCTTGTCGTCCTGGTCGGAGCGCGAGTAGAAGCCGCTCGCCGCGATGTCCAGGTCGCCGAAGCGCGTGTCGACGTTCAAGCGCACGTTCTGGCGCTCGTATCCCTCATCGTTCGGCAATCCGACGTCAAAGGCCGTCAGCCCCTGTGCGACGCGGTCCGCGTTCAGCGTGGCGAGGTTGTCGATGCAGGCGGAGCAACTCACGACGCCGGCCTCGCGGAACTGGTTGACGCTCACGCGGAAGCTCGACTCGCCGAAGCGGCCGGTGACCGCGCCGTAGATGTCGACGGTCTCGCCGGGATCGAAGAACGTGTCCATGTGGTCGAACAGTTCATTCGGGAACGCCTGGTTCGCGAACGCCGTTTGCGGCGTCGCCGCCTCGCCCGGGGCGATCTGGTTGTACAGGCGGGCGGAACCGAAGCCGGGGCGGTTGAGGTCGCCGAAGTCGACCTCGTTGCCTTCGCTGTCGATGAACTTCGTGCCCGATGCGTTCATCTCGTAGGGGTGCGAACGCACGAGCCCGACATCGCCGACGAGCTGGCCGAAGCCGTACTCGCCGCGGCCGGTGATCGTCAGCGTGTTCGTCTGCAGGCCCGTGCCGCGCTTCGTCGTGATCTCGATCACGCCGTTCTGCGCCCGCGAACCGTACAGCGACGCCGCCGCCGCTCCCTTCACGATCTCCACGTGGTCGATGTCGAGCGCCCCCACGTCCGAAAGCGTCGCACCATCGGCCTGGATCACGCCGTCGATCACGATCAGCGGCGACTGGCTCCGGCCGGACGCGTTGATCGAGGTCGGGCCGCGCAGCGTAATCGACGCTTCCTGACCGGGCTGGCCGGAGTTGGAGATGACCGACACGCCGGCCGCCTTACCCGCCAGCAGCGAGGAGGCGTCGGCCGCCGGGACCGGAATGTCCTGCGCCGACAGCCGCTCCACCGTGAACGGGAGCTTCACCTGCGGCGTCTCGCCCACCACCCCCGTCACGACGATGTCCTGGAGGCGAAGGGCCGTCTGCTCCACGGCGAAGTCCGCCGTCGCGACCTGGCCCGACGCCACCGTCACCGTCTGAGAAAGCTCGTGGTAGCCGATCAGGCGGACCGTTACGGTCTGCTCGCCCGCCGGCACCCCTTCCAACCGGTACGTGCCCTCGGGACCCGACAGCGTACCGATCACCGTTCCCGCAACGAACACCTGCGCGCCGGCCACCGGGGCCAGCGACTCCACATCGGTCACCGTCCCCGAAACCGCTCCCTGAGCGAACAGCGGGGCCGCGCCGATAAAGAGCCAGGCGCTCACTGCTGTAGCGGCTAGCGCACTCGCGCGCCTCCGCCGTCCTGACAAGTGAAACAACATGGATCGCCCTCCTGTGGCAGTGGGATCCTCTGCGACCCGAACCTGTTCGAGGGGCGAGCCCCCCGCTCGACGCGGCCGGGTCAGTAACACCGCGTCGAGACCGATCAAAACACGTCCTGTCGTACCGCTACTCCTTTACAACGCTTGGCGGAACCGTTTTGCGACGACGACGGCCACGTCCCGAAGCTCGACGATTCCCGTGCGCGGCGTGCGGCCACTCGGCGCACACGCGCAACTCCCCCAAAAGAAGGGGACCGGGCAACATGAGCGCCGATTTCGGCCCGTGCAAGACCCTCGCGGTGACGGCCCCGCGGGCGCGCGCGCGGCCAAATCGGGCTCGCGAAACTCGATACCTCAGGACCGGAGGGAGATCCGCGCGAATGCCCGCTTGCCTCGCTGCACGAGATACTCGCCTTCTCCCAGCCGGAGGTCGCCCGCCCGGATCACGCTCCCGTCCACGCGCACCGCCCCCTGGCGGATGAGTCGGCCCGCCTCCGAGGAGGAAGCCGCGAGCCCCGAATCGCGGAGGATGTGCGCGATCCAGAGCGTCTCCTCCCCTCCGAGAGAGAGCGAGACGGCAGGGACATCCTCGGGCACCTCCCGGCGCCGGTGCAGGCGGTCGAACGCCTCCCGCGCCTCGCCGGCGGCCGCGGCGCCGTGGTAGCGGGCCACGAGGTCTCCGGCCAGCCACCGCTTGGCGGCGAGCGGATCGGTCTCCGCCTGGGCGCAACGGGAAGCGAGTTCCTCGCCGGAGGCGCTCGACACGAGCACGAGCCACTCGTCGAGCAGCGTGTCCGGGATCGACATGACGCGCCCGAACGTCTCCGCCGCCTCCATCGCGATCCCGACGTAGTTGCCGTAGCTCTTGGACATCTTCCGGTGTCCGTCGGTCCCGCGCAGAAGCGGCATGATGAGGCACACCTGCGGCTCCTGGCCCGCACGCTCCTGAAGCGTTCTCCCCAGCAGCAGGTTGAACCGCTGATCGGTGCCGCCGAGTTCGACATCGGCCCGCAACGCGACGGAATCGTACGCCTGCATCATCGGGTAGAGGAATTCGACGAGGCTGATGGGACGTCCCTCCCGGTGGCGCGCGGCGAAGTCGTCGCGCTCGAGCATGCGGGCGACGGTGTACTGCGAGGTGAGCCGCAGGATGTCCGCCAGCGCGAGGCCGGCGAGCCATTCGCTGTTCTTCCGGATCTCGGTCGCCGCCGGATCGAGGATGCGGAAAACCTGGTCTTCGTAGGTGGCCAGGTTCGACTCGATCTCCTCCTCGGACAGCATCGGCCGCGTCTCGTCCCTTCCGCTCGGGTCGCCCACGCGGGCCGTGAAGTCACCCATCACGAACACGACGCGGTGGCCGAGTTCCTGGAAGGTCCGCAGCTTGTGGATCGACACGCCGTGGCCGATGTGGAGGTCGGGCCGGGTCGGGTCGAACCCCTGTTTAATAAGGAGGGGCCGATCCTCCCGGGCCGAGCGCTCGAGCTTGGCCACGAGTTCGTCCTCGGGGACGATGGACTCGGCTCCCGCGCGGATGCGGCGGATCTGTTCGTCTACGGGGAGAAACATCTGCGCCTGGTGTCGGTATATTCTGTATCGTCCCGTCGCGGGATCGCTCCCGCCGGGCGCGGCTTGACGATAGAATCGGGCCGTCGGCGGTCCGACGCGAGGGGTGAGGTCCGGAGGAACGAGTGAACGGCCGGGAGATCGCAGGGGGGGAACGGGGATGATCGGTCGACGACGAACCGCGCGCCGGTCGCGTGGCGCGAAGAAGGGGACGGCCGGGCAGCGGAGAAACGTGCGCCGCGCCCTGCTGCTTGCCGTTCTGATCGGTGGCGGACTCGGGGGAGGCGTGGCGTGGCGCGGATGGACCCACCTGTGCGACGAGTGTCCCTCCATCGCCCAGATCTACGCCTTCGAACCCAAGGAGGCGACGAAACTCTTCGCGGCGGACGGATCCCTTCTCGCGGAACTTGCCATCGAACGGCGGACGCCCATCCGGATGGAGGCGCTTCCGCGTCACGTGTACAACGCCTTCATCGCGGTCGAGGACAAGCGCTTCTGGGGTCACGCGGGAGTGGATCTGCTGCGGACGACGCGGGCCTTCTTCGATTTCCTGCTGAGGGGGTACGGAGCCGCGGGCGGCAGTTCGATCACGCAGCAACTCGCGGGCAACATGTTCGAGGGCTCCGTGAACCGGCGGGACATCAGCGTGCGCAGGAAGCTGCGCGAGATGCGGGTCGCGATCGACCTCGAGCGCGCGTACAGCAAGTGGGAGATCATCGAAGCCTACCTCAACCAGATCAACTTCGACGGCGTGTTCGGAGTCCAGGCCGCGGCGGAGCGTTACTTCGGGAAGACGGCCGCGCAGCTCAACCTGCCGGAGGCGGCGCTGCTCGCGGCCATCCCGCGGAATCCGGCGGGATACAACCCGATCCGCCGCCCGGAGCGGGCCATCGGACGGCGCAATCTCGTCCTTGAACTGATGGCCGTGCAGGGACTCGTGAGCATCGCGGACGCCGAGGCGGCGAAGGCGTACCCGCTGGAACTCGCGAGGGGAGCCCGCATCGAGCAGGACGCGCCCTACTTCGTGGAGTGGGTGCGGCAGCGGCTCTACGACCGATACGGCACCGACATCTACGAGAAGGGGTTCCGCGTCTACACGACGCTCGACCCGGAGCTCCAGGCGGTCGCGGATTCCGCGCTGCTCGCGCAGCTGGAGTGGGTGGACCGCCACCCGGCCTATCGCGGCGTCACCTTCGAGGAGGTGCGGGCGTGGCCGCCCGACAGCCTGTACCAGGTGAGCCGCGGGGGCGCCGAGATGCCCTATGTGCAGGGGATGTTCGTCGCCCTGGACGCGGCGACCGGCGACGTGCGGGCGATGGTGGGCGGGCGCGATTTCGGCGACTCCGAGTTCAACCGCGCGACCCAGGCCATCCGGCAGCCGGGTTCCGTGTTCAAGCCGTTCGTCTACGCGACGGCGATCGCGGCCGGCATCCCCGCATCGGAGATCATTTACGACCAGCCGTACTACCTCGAGAACGTCGGCGGCGATCCCTACGCACCGCGCAACTTCGATAACGACTTCAAGGGCCCGATGACGCTGCGGCGCGCGCTCGCCCGGTCGATCAACGTCGTGGCCGTCAAGCTGGGCCAGCGCGTCGGCGAGGAGTCGTTCGCGCAGATGGCCGAGCGCATGGGGGTCGCATCGAGCGTCCCGCGCGTGCCCTCGGCCGCGATCGGCTCGATGGATGTCCGTCCGATCGAGATTGCCGCCGCCTACAGCACCTTCGCGAACCTCGGCGTGCGGGTCTCGCCCCGGTCGATCCTTCGCGTGGAGAGCAGGGACGGCCGCGTGCTCTGGGAGAGCCGGGTCCAGCGTGAGCGGGTGCTGGAGCGGGACATCGCCTGGGTCGCCCAGTCCATGCTGCGGGACGCGGTGGACCAGGGGACGGGGACGCTGGCGGTGAGGTCCCGCTACGCGATTCCCTTCTCCGTACCGGTGGCGGGAAAAACGGGGACGACGAACGACGCGACCAACACCTGGTTCGTCGGATTCACGCCGGACCTCGTGACGACGACGTGGATCGGGCACGACCGGCCCCGGCGCATCTATGCGGGCGCCACGGGCGGAGGCACGGCGGCGCCGGTCGGAGCCGCGGTGTTGGCGCGCTACTACGAGACGCACGAACACCCCGACGCGTGGGAGCGGCCGCCGGGCCTCATCGAGCGGACCGTGAGCGAGACCACGGGACTGCTGTCCACGCGCTGGTGTCCGCTCGACGTCCGCTACGTCGAGATCTACCTCGAGGGGACGGAACCGACCGAGATGTGCGACGCGCATGGTCCGTGGAGCGCGCAGGTCCCCGTCCGCGGGAAGTCCGCGCCACACTAGCAGGCTTTCGGGCTTTGCCGCAGCCTCCTAGCCGGCGATCCGCTCCAGGATCAGCGGTTGCGACGCCGGCGGTTCGGAGGAGAGCCGAATCGCGTCCGCGAGGCGGCGGGCGGCCGTCGCGGCGCTGGCCGCGTCCGCCGCGTGCACGGTGAGCAGAGGTTCGCCTTCAGAGACTCTGTCGCCCGCCCTGCGGTGAAACTCGAACCCCACCCTCGGATCGACCGGGTCCTCGACGCGGCGGCGGCCGGCCCCAAGTTCCACCGAGGCGACGCCCACCGTGCGAGCGTCGACATCGAGCCAACCGGAGCCGGGGGACAGGAAGGGTTCGCGGATCGGGGCCGCGGGGAGGCGCCCGGGGTCGTCGGCCACCCCCGGGTCCCCTCCCTGGACCTCGATGAGCCGCGCGAAGCGCTCGAGCGCGGCCCCGCCATCCAGAATCGCGCCGAGTTCCGCCGCAGCCTCTTCAGCGTCGGCAGCGTGACCGACGGAGACGAGCAACTCGGCGCTCAGCGCCAGGGTGACTTCGCGCAGATCCGCGGGTCCTCCGCCTCTCAAAGTCTCGATCGCTTCGCGCACTTCCAGCGCGTTGCCGACGGTGCGGCCCAGCGGGGCATCCATCGCGGTCAGGAGTGCACTCGTCCGCACCCCCTCGGCTGTCGCGAGGTCGACCATGGTGCGCGCCAACCCACGTGCCTGGTCACGGTCGGTAATGAAGGCGCCACGCCCACACTTCACGTCGAGTACGAGCGCCCCGATCCCCTCGGCCACTTTCTTCGAAACGATCGAGGCCGCGATCAGGGCTGGGGAGGGTACGGTCCCCGTCACATCCCGGAGCGCGTAGAGACGTCCGTCGAGCGGCGCGATTTCCTTCGTCTGGCCGATCATCGCGCACCCGATCTCATCGAGAATGGCCTGGAACCGTGCCAGATCCACAGACACGTTGAAGCCGGGAATCGCCTCGAGCTTGTCCAGCGTCCCTCCGGTATGTCCGAGGCCGCGACCCGACATCATGGGCACGCGAAGGCCGGCTTCGGCCAGGAGCGGCGCCAGGATGAGCGAGACCTTGTCCCCGACGCCGCCGGTGGAGTGCTTGTCGACCGCCGGCGGGCCGTCGTCCGCGAACCGCAGTCGCGCCCCGGAGTCGATGATCTCCCGCAGGAGCACGGAGAGTTCGGCGGGATCCAGCCCCCGAATGAACACGGCCATGAGGAAGGCGGACATCTGATACTCGGTGACGTCCCCTTCGAGATACGCGCGCAGGAAGGCCGCGAGTTCGTCGGACGAGAGCCGCCCGCCGTCGCGTTTCTTCTCGATAATCCGTGTGGGGAGCATGAGGTGCCAACCTTGTCCGGCCTTGGCCCCCTGTCTAGCTTTTTTTGCGATGAACTCCCCCACGCAGGCCCCCGCCGTGATCCTGCCGAGGTCGGTCCTTGCGGATCTCTTTCACCGCTGCGCCAGCCTGGGTGAAGTCGGAGTTGCGGCGTTGAAGGAGGCGGGGGACCGGACCGGCGCGGAGGCGGTCGCCCTGCTCGGCGACTCTCCGGACCTGCTTTCCGCAGCGGAGTTCTGGGCTTTCCTCGACGAGATCCTCCGGAAGGCGGGCCTCGGATCGATATCGTTCAAGCCGGGGGGAGGCGCGTTCGCCGCCATCGCCTGGCGTGACTCGCCGGAGGCCACGTCGGCCGGGAACGTTCGCTGTCACTTCGCGACGGCGTTTCTGCGGGGCGTGCTGAGCCGTCTGGCGGACCGCGCGGTCGAGGTCGCCGAGGTGCCGGGCGGCCGCGGGACGGAGCCACGCTGGTTCCTGTTCGGATCCGCGGAGACGATCCAGCGGGTGCTTGCCGATAGCCAATCGCGGGCCGGGGGCCGGGAGCGCTGAGCATGCCCCGCAGCCGTTTGATGGCGCTCGACTACGGCCGACGACGCATCGGGGTGGCCGTCACGGATCCGACCCGGACGATCGCGGCGCCCCACGGTGTGGTGGAGAGGGCGAAGAGACGGGCTCCCGGGACCGCGATCCCGGGCGCGCTGGCCGAACTCGTTGCGGAATTGGAGCCCGCCGCCATCCTCGTGGGTATCCCCTTCTCAATGGATGGGACCGCGGGCGAGATGGCCGAAGAGGCGCGGGCCTTCGCCCGGGCTTTGGAGGAAGCGACGGGAGTGCGAACCATCGAGTGGGATGAGCGGCTGTCGACCGCGCGGGCGGAACGAGAGCTCCTCAGCATGAATCCGCCTCGCGGCCGGCGGCGACCGAAGGGCCGGACGGACGAAATGGCCGCGGCGTTGATGCTCTCCGCCTATCTGCGCAGCACCCCCGCCGGTGCAGGCGTCCCCCGGGGCCCATGAAACGCCGGTCGAAAGGAACGGGCGTTCGCCTGCTCCTCGCCGCTTTCGCCGCCCTGGCGCCCGTGGCGTACGGGTTCTTCTCCGCCGAGTTCCGGGGCCGGGGCACTCCCGATGGGTCGGTGGTCGAGGTCCTCATCCCGGATGGCGCCGCATCGCTCGAGGTGGCGGACGTGCTCCGGGCGCAGGAACTGATCTTCCATCCGCGGATCTTCGACGCGTACGTGCGCCTGAAGGGTCAGGGTCGGCAGCTGAAGGCCGGCCGGTACGAGATTCCGCGCGGCGCTCCGTACCCGTACCTGCTGGAGGTGCTCCGAACCGGGGCCGTCGTGACGACGCCGCTGACGATCCCGGAGGGTCTCCGGCTCCCGCAGGTGGCGGAACGCCTGGCCGCCTACGTCGGCGATTCGACGGCCGCCGTCCTTGCCTACCTTGCAGCTCCGGAGCGGGTGGCTGAGCTGGGCGTGCCGGGTCCCACGCTCGAAGGATACCTGTTCCCGGAGACGTATCGATTCGCCGACGGGGTCGGAATCCCGGTCATCGTGCAGGCGATCGTCGGACGATACTCCGATTTCTGGGGAGCCGAGGAGCGAGCTAAAGCCGCCGCGCTCGGTCTCGACGAGCGAGAGGTCGTGACGCTCGCGAGCATCGTCGAGAAAGAGGTCCGGTGGGACGAGGAGCGTCCGGTGGTCGCGGGGGTCTACTGGAACCGCCTTCAGCGCGACATGCTTCTGCAGGCGGATCCCACAGTACAGTACGCCCTCGGTGAGCCGCGGGCGCGCCTGCTCTATCGGGACATCGACTCCGTCGCGGATCACCCATACAACACCTATACGCAGCCGGGACTGCCGCCCGGGCCCATCGCTTCTCCCGGAGCGGCATCGCTGCGGGCCGCCCTCCAGCCCGCCGACCACGAGTACATCTTCTTCGTGGCGCGAAACGACGGCTCGCACGAATTCACCCGGACCCTGCGCGAGCACAACAACGCGATAAACCGGATCCGCCTCGACCGCGAGTCGGCGGAACGCTAGGACGAAAGGGACCGTGCCCGGCTCGACCGCGTGGGATGGCTGGCCCCTCATGGTGATCACCCACCCGCTGCCCGCCTGCGGGCGCCCGCTGGAGGAGGTCGTGGCGGAATGCGTGGACGCCGGGGCGCCCGCGATCCAGCTCCGGGACAAGACCGCGAACGGCGGCGCACTCACCTCGACCGCGGAGCGGCTCCGGGCGGTCACGAAGTCCGCGGGCGCCACCCTGATCGTGAACGATCGTCTCGATGTCGCCCTCGCCGCCGGCGCGGACGGCGTCCACCTCGGCCCGGACGATCTCACGGTCTCGGCCGCCCGCCGCATCGTCCCGTCGGATTTCATCATCGGCTACTCGACCGATGATCCCGAGGAGGCCCGCCGCGCCGCGGCCGCGGGGGCGGACTACCTGGGCGTCGGCGCCGTGTTCGGCACACGCTCCAAGCCCGGCCTCGCCGACGAAGCCATTGGCCCCGACCGGGTCCGGCTCGTCCGGGAGGCCAGCCGCCTCCCCTGCCTCGGAATCGGCGGCATCACCCTGCAAAACGCCCCCGAGGTCCTCGAGACCGGCGCCGGCC
>NZ_CANPWG010000057.1 GCF_947581915.1 Candidatus Palauibacter scopulicola | reverse complement strand
GCGCCGCGGGCAA
Source organism: Candidatus Palauibacter scopulicola (assembly GCF_947581915.1). Taxonomy (NCBI): domain Bacteria; kingdom Pseudomonadati; phylum Gemmatimonadota; class Gemmatimonadia; order Candidatus Palauibacterales; family Candidatus Palauibacteraceae; genus Candidatus Palauibacter; species Candidatus Palauibacter scopulicola. Next base: position 5,416 of record NZ_CANPWG010000057.1, on the reverse strand, counting down.
CACCCTGGAAGAGGCCATCCTGCAGGGCTTCTACGAACTGGCCGAGCGCGATGCGTTCGCCATCTGGTGGTACAACCGGTTACGGGTGCCGGCCGTCGATCTCTCCAGCTTCGACGACGAGTACGTCGCAGCGGCCTCGGACTACTACGCCGCCCACGAGCGGGAGCTATGGATGCTCGACGTCACCTCCGATATCGGCATCCCCACCTTCGTTGCGCTCTCGCGCCGACCGGGCGCCCCGACCGAGGACATCATCTACGGTGCCGGGACCCACGCCGACCCGCGCATCGCAGCCCTGCGTGCGCTCTGCGAATTGAACCAGTGCCTCACCTGGCTGCCGCGTCCGGGGGCGGGGGACGGCCGGCCCAGGATCGATGATCCGCTGGCCCTCTGGTGGTGGAAGACCGCCCGGCTCGCCGACTGTTCCTGGCTGGCGCCGGCGCCGGACGAGCCGCCCCGCAAGGCTTCACACTATCCGGTGACCGAATCGGCGGACACGCGCGAAGATGTGGAGAACTGCCGCGCGCTCGTCGAGGCCCGGGGCATGGAGTTCCTTGTCCTGGATCAGACGCGGCCCGATATCGGTATGCCCGTGGCGCGGGTCATCGTGCCGGGCATGCGGCACTTCTGGGCAAGGTACGCGCCCGGGCGCCTCTACGACGTGCCCGTCAGCATGGGCTATCGCGAGTCCCCGCTCGCCGAAGCCGACCTGAACCCCGCGCCCGTGATCGCGTGAAGAGAACCGTGAGAAAAACAGCGGCCGCCCCGCAGTCGCGGCATGGGGGGGCGGACGCTGTATCAGGTCTTCAAGAAGGGGATCCGGAAGCCGAGGAGCCGGAATAGGTCAACCGGCTCCTCGGCCACGGGGAGCTACCAGCAGCAGCTACCAGCAGCAGCAGAGGCCGGCCGAGATGGCTTCCATCTGCTCCTCGCTGATGTGCGGGTCCGGCGGCAACGCGAGGTGCACCGTCTGCATGTCGCTCTCATGGATCTGGATGTTCATCGAATCGGGGATCGTGATGCCCAATTCGCCGCTGATCGCAGTCTTTGGATCCGCGAGAAGCTGCTGCCTGAACCCCGCGTCCACGGTGGACTTCTCAACGATCTGCGCAAGCATTTCATCGCCGCTTCTCATGGCATTCTCCGTCGTTTCTACGTTAGGGACCATCGCCACTTCCACAGGAGTCGCTATTCCGAAGGATTAAGTCAAGGTTCCCCCTATTTAAGGTGGTTCGAGCGGGCGCCGGGACTCGCGGCTGTTGCGTTCGCCTATCGGGGCGGGCCCTGCGCAAGCGCGGCGATGTCGGTTCCAGTTGGGGACGCGGCATCGCGGGACGGCAGGTCCGGTTCGACTTCGCCTGGGGCTTCGCGCAGCGCCTGCGCGAACCGATCCTCGATCCCGCTGTCGCCTGACACGAACACGCAGCGCGCCCGCGCGAGCGCCACAAGCTCGCGACCCGAACCGGGATTCCGGAGCTGCTCCTTGAACTCGGCGAGCGACTGGAGGCCCTCCGGCCCGCCGCGCGGGACCGGCGCCAGTAGCAGGTTGTTGCGCGACAGCGCGCGGAGCGCCTTGCGAACGCGGCGGCATAACGCTTCGTAGTACCTGGCCGGACCGCCGTCGTACACGAACCGGACATCGAGTTCCGCGCCCGGCAGCGCCTCTCCGTCTGCCAGCGGTCCCAGAACCGCGACCGCCAAGCCGCCGCTGGCCTCCGGAACGCCGCGGTCGGCGAAGTCCTCCTCGACCGCCGCCAGGACGGTGACGATGGAGGCTTCGGCGACGCGCGACAGCGCCGTCGTCGCCTCGCTCACGGACAGGCTGCCGCGCATCGCGTGCACGGCGATCTGGAAGACCTTGCCGTTCGACCACTCCACCGCCGCCTCGACCGCCTCGCCGGCGTCCTGCACCGGGATGTCGTCGAGCTGGGCCCTCATCTCGGAGAGGCTGAGTTCGTGCGTCCAGTACAGGCGCGCCAGCCCGCACCGGGCGATCACCTCCGCTTCGGCGTCCCCCAGGAACCCCTCCGGCAGTTCCAGGTCCGTGAATTCCCGCTCCCGCAGCGTGTCGAGCAGGGCCGGCGAGCGGTTGATCCACTCGGCGAGACCGGGGGCGGCGGCATGAATCTCCGCGATGACGTCGAACGCGTCGGGACGCGCCGCAAACGCCCGGCTGTCGTAGGCGCGCCAGTCGTCGACCTCCGGATAGAACTGGGCGCGCTGACGGTCAACCAGGGGATCGATGGTCTCGAACCACCGCTTCGGAAAGAGCGCCATGCCGTTCATCTCCATGTAGCTGCCCGGCAACTGCGGAGAGGCGGCTTCGCCGTAGTGCTGCAACAGCGGATATCGCCGGTTCGACGTGTGGTGGTCGGCGTGGCGCTGCATGTTGTAGTACAGCCAGTTGGTGAACTTGTAGGCCGCGCTCCAGGCGTGCCTCGGCTTCACCGGCTCGTACCTGCCCGTGGGCATGCGGATGCGCCGCAGCCCGTAATGCTGGACGTAGTTGCTGATCTTCATCGAGAAGACCACGCTGCCGCACAGCGCAAGGTAGAGCAGCAAGGCCCAGGGGCCGCCCCACCAGAGGATCAGCCCGTACCAGAAGACGATCTGCACGGCGTAGCGCCAGAACGCGTTCGTGTAGTGCCACAGCGGCAGGTGACGGCGCGTCAGCCGCCGGCGTTCGAACCGCCATGACCCCACCAGGTTGCTCGCCACTTCCGTGGGCAGGTACTCCCAGAAGCTCAGGCCCTTCGGCGCGGACCCCGGGTCCAGGGGTGTGCACACGCGGGGGTGATGGATGTAGACGTGCTCGGTCGCGTAGTGCGGGTAGGAGACGGAGGCCAGGAGGAACTCGCCGAGCCGGCGTTCCCAGAGGGCGCGCCGATGCACCAGTTCGTGGCCCACGATGAACACCGTCTGCGCGACAAGCGTCAGGATGGCGGCCGTGACTCCGATTTCCCACAGCGCAAGTTGGCCGACGAACAGGATCTGCCAGAGCGCGAACACGAAGGTCACGGGCCAGAACGCGGCCCACAGCCAGAGCGAGAGCTTGTACAGGAACAACTGGCTCTCGCGGGTGGTGGCCGGATCCATGTTCCGCTCCTCGAGGCCGAAGAGGTGGTCGAACCGGTCCGCGAGCATGAAGAAGACGAACGGACCCGCGAGCCACCAGCCGCCGTACATGGCGGCTGCGAACACAAGCGGGAAGATGAGAAGCGGGACGAAGTGCGGGAGCGCGTTCGCGACGGAGGGCTCGACGACCCGCCGGCCCGCCGCTATCGAGGCGCCGGAACTATGTGCTTCCATCCTTGATATCCTCTACCACGGTGAATCGGTGCGCGGCTTCGTTGCGCACACCTGCTCCATCGAATCCATCATCACAAAGAATCACAAAAAACCAGCCTCAAGGGTAGCCCACGCCACCGACGAAGCGGATTCACGGGACGAGGACGGGCTGGCGCTTTCTGAGCAGGAACAGCCCCTCGTTCCAGCTCGACACCGCGATCACGCCGCTCTCGAAGTACGGGTAGTTGCTCCACGTTCCGCCGAACGCCGTCTCGTCGTCGTCCGTCGGCACGGTGTCGAAGAAGGCCACCTCGACCGGGTTCTCCGGGTCGCGGATATCGAGGATGCGGAGGCCGCCCAGCAGGTTGGACTGGTAGAGGAAGTCGCCGCGCACGTACTGGTTGTGGTCGATCGCGCGGGTCTCCGCGAAGTACTCCGTCGCCAGCACCGGATCGTCGAGTTCCGCCACGTCCCACACGAGCGTGCGCGTGTTCGAGACGGTGCCCCCTTCCTCGTCGAGTTCGTCGCCGAGGAAGAAGTAGCGGTGGTCCTCCGTGAGCCATCCCTGGTGGGCGGCGACAGCGCCGGGGTAGTTGGCGCTCGCGAGCGCGACGGGGTTCTCCTTGTCGGTGATGTCGGAGATCCCGAGCGCGTCGATCGAGGCGTGGAAGCAGATCTCCCGTCCGACGTAGTCCGCGTCGGGCCCGTTGTAAACGACGCACTGGGCGTCGTGCGTGTAGCCTCCGCCGAGGAAGCCGCCGATGTCGGGGTCCGCGAAGCAGCCGGCGAAGCGGGGATTCCGGGGATCGCGGATGTCGATCATGTGGAGGCCGCCGCCGCACGCCTCGCCCCCGCCGCTGCTGCCGACGGCGTGCGCGAACCCGGTTTCCTCGTTGATCACGATGTTGTGCGAGCTGAACACGCCGTCGTAACGGGCCGTCTCCTCGAACATCTCCGGCGGATCGCGAACGTCGCGCAACTGGGTGAGGTCGAAGATCTGGACGCCGTGCGCGCCGGCGTTGTCCGCCACGATGAAGGCGTGATCCGCGTAGGTCTTGATGTCGCGCCACAGGTTCTCGACGCCCCCTTCGGTGAGCGGGAGTTCGCCCACGTAGACCGGCGCGTTGGGGTCGGTGATGTCGACGAAGGACGTGCCGTTGGACTTGCCCAGGAGGACGTATTCGCCGCCCGTCTCGGGGTCGGTCCAGCCCCAGATGTCGTTCGCGATCGACGTGGGACCGGCGCCGAGTTCCGCGAGGGGGAGGAAGGCCACGAGATCCACATCGGTGCAGGCGTAGTCGAGCGCGGTCCCGTCCTGGCAACTCACCGTCTCACCCGAGACGGCGGTCATGTTCGGCCGCTCCGGGTCGCGCAGCGTGCCCGACAGCTCCCAGGGAGCGGCGAGGGAGGCCCGTTCGAACACGGCGGCGGCGCCCAGTCGGAGGTCGGCCTGTCCCGCCCCGACCACGGCAAGATCACCGGACACGCCGAGGCTCGAGCCGAGAGCCCCTCCCGGCCCGAACGGAGACTCGTCAAGCGTCTGAACGTGTCGGAAAGACGCGGCATCGAAGGTGTAGACGGCGCCGGCGGCCAGGGCGGTGGCGGGCGCGCCGATCCACACGGTTCCGTCCGCGATGGTGAGGGCGGCTCCGAAGCCGGCGGCATCCGATCCCGTCGGAGGCGCCAGGGTACGGGAGGCGGTCGGGGCGCCATCCGGATCGAACACGGCCACCGCGCCCGCGCCGTCCCGGCCGGGCGCGCCGGCGAACAGCGTCGTCCCATCGAACGCGAGCGCCGAACCCAGCCGATCACCGGGAATGCCGTCTTCGAGCATGAAGGATCCGGCGTGCCGCCATTCGCCGTCGGAGGGCTCGTAGACATGAACGGCGCCGCGATTGCCGTCCGCGCCGGGGGCACCCACGAAGAGTCGATCGTCGACCGCGGCCAGCGCGGTACCGAACCGGTCGGAGCCTTCGGGCTCCGGGGCGGTCAGAACGCCGAGGAACGGCCCCCCATCGTCCCGTGTCACGAGGTAGATCCCGACCGAGCCGGGCTGTGGCGGCGCCGGTTGCCCGAACCGGGGCAGATCGCCGAGCCCGCCCGGAGCGCCCACGAAGGCGACATCGCC
>NZ_CANPWG010000056.1 GCF_947581915.1 Candidatus Palauibacter scopulicola | reverse complement strand
GACACATGGACACCGTGTGGCCCATCGGCACGCTGCGGGAAATGCCGGTCCGGGTGTCCGACGGGCGTCTCTCGGGTCCGGGCGCCTTCGACATGAAGGCCGGGCTCGCGATCGGCGTGTTCGCGCTGCGGGCGCTCCGGGACCTCGGGCTGGACGCGGGCGTCGCACCCATCTTCTTCATCAACTCGGACGAGGAGATCGGGAGCCCCGAGTCCGAGCCGCTGGTTCGCGACCTCGCGCGTGGCGCGTCCCGGGCGTTCGTCCTCGAACCCGCGCTGGGCCCCGGGGGCCGGCTCAAGACGCGGCGCAAGGGGATCGGCCAGTACCGCGTCGAGGTCGCGGGACGGAGTTCGCACGCGGGACTCGCCCCGGAAGAGGGGGCGTCGGCGATCCTCCAACTCGCGCACGCGATCCGGCGGATCGACGGCTTGGCGGACCCCGGGACCGGGACGACGATGAACGTGGGCGTCATCGAGGGCGGCTCGCGCTCCAACGTCGTCGCGGCGCATGCGAGTTGCGAGGTGGACGTCCGCGTGTGGACGGCCGCCGAGGCCGACCGCATCCGCGAGGGGATGTTCGGACTGGAACCCGCCGTGCCGGGGACGCGGATCACGGTCACGGAGGTCGCCAGACGCGGGCCGCTGGAGCGCACGCCGCGCAACGTCGCGCTCTGGGAGCGGGCGCTCCGGGTCGCGGACGAGATCGGCCTCGAACTCGAGGAGGGATCGGCGGGCGGCGGCTCGGACGGTAACTTGACGAGCCAGTACACGGCGACGCTCGACGGGCTCGGGGCCGTGGGCGACGGCGCCCATGCCCGGCACGAGTTCGTGTGGATCGACCGGGCCGTGGAGCGCGTCGCATTGCTGGCGGGGCTGATCGCGGCGCCGTAGCGGCATCCGGCGCGCCGGAGAGCTTCGAGAGGCGGCTTCGACGGGATGTTCTTTCGACAGATTTTCGACGACACGCTCGCGCAGTACGCGTACCTCATCGGGTGCCAGCGTACCGGCGACGCGATCCTCTTCGATCCTGAGCGCGACATCGACCGCTACGTGGACCTCGCGGCGAGCGAGGGACTGCGGATCGTCGCCGTCGCCGAGACCCACATTCACGCCGATTTCCTCTCCGGCGCGAGGGAGTTCGCCGAACGCTTCGGGACCCGGCTCTACCTGTCGGATGAGGGCGGCCCCGACTGGCGCTACGAGTGGGCCCGCGACGGGGACTACGACCACGTGTCGCTCCGGGATGGCGACCGCTTCGCAACCGGCGACATCGACTTCCGGGCGCTGCATACGCCGGGACATACGCCCGAGCACCTGTCGTTTCTGGTCACGGACCGCGGTGCGGGGGCCGACGAGCCGATGGGTCTCCTCTCGGGAGACTTCGTCTTCGTGGGCGACCTCGGCCGGCCGGACCTGCTCGAGACGGCGGCGCGCGTCACGGGGGCGATGAGGCCCGCGGCGCGCCGGCTGTACGGCTCGGTGCGAAGCTTCCTCGACCTGCCCGACTACCTGCAGGTGTGGCCGGCCCACGGCGCCGGTTCCTCGTGCGGGAAGGCGCTCGGGGCCGTGCCGGAGACGACCGTGGGCTATGAACGGCGCTTCAGCCCGGCGATCGCGGCGGCGCTGAAGGGGGAGGACGCGTTCATCTCCCATATTCTCGAGGGACAGCCCGAGCCGCCGATGTACTTCGCCCGCATGAAGCGGGACAACCGGGACGGCCCTGCCGTGCTGGGCGGCCTTCCGCGGCCGCGCCGAGTCTCGCCGCGGGAGGCGGCGTCTCGCGCCGGGGCGGGTGCGAACGCCGGAGACGTCGTGATCGACACGCGGCCGGACCGGTCCGCGTTCATGGCGCGGCACCTGCCGGGGTCGGTCTACGTTCCCCTCACGAAATCGTTCTGCACGGCGGCGGGTTCCGTTCTGCCGGAGGGCGCCGCGGTCACGCTCGTCATCGATGAGACGGATCTCGAGTGGGCGGTGCGACGCCTGGTGCGGATCGGGTTCGACGATGTGAGGGGTTTCGTGGAGCACGAAGCGCTGCAGCGGTACTTTGCCGAGGGCGGGGAGGCGGCCGCGATCCCGGAGATCGACCTCGAGGCCGCGAGCCGGCTGTCGACGAGCGGGCAGGGCGACGTCCTCGACGTGAGATACGCCGCGGAGTATGCCGCCTCGCACCTGCCGGGGGCGGTCAACGCCTCCTATACTCGGCTGCCCGACTACGCGGACCGGCTGCCGCCGAACGGTTCGCTGCTCGTACATTGCCTGAGCGGCGCGCGGGCCGCGGTGGCCGCGAGCTACCTGGCCCGCGAGGGGCGCGACGTGCACTACATCAACGATCTGTTCACCGCGTATGCGGGATCGCTCGAAACCGGAGGACCGCAGTGATGGCCTTTCTTACGAAGACTCGACCGGAGATCCGATCATTCGCCGCCGCCTTCCTCGGGTTCGCGGCCGTCGCCGTCCTGATCGAGGCGTCGGCTCCCGCGGCGCTCGCGGCGCAGGGGTTCGGCACTTCGGTACTCGTGGGCGACGGGGAAGTGCTGGTGGGAGAACCCACGTCCGAACGCGAACCGGGGAGCGTGCGCGTGTTCCGCGCCGGAGACTGGACGGAAGTCCAGGCGCTGTACGCGCCGGAGGCCGCCGTGCGGGACCGCTTCGGGGTTGCCCTCGCGGCCGCCGGCTCCCGGCTGTTCGTCGGCGCGCCGGGAGCGGGCGCCGTGCACGTGTACGAGCGCGGATCCGAGTGGTTGCACGCCGCGGAGATCCCCTCTCCCGGCCTTGCGGCGTTCGGACGGTCGCTGGCCGCGGGCGAAGAACACCTCCTCGTGGCCGCTTCGGACGATGCGAGCGGCCAGGAGATCGTCATCGCCTACCGGCGCGCGGTCGGCGGTGGCTGGGAGGAGGATGTCCGGCTCTCGGCGGACCCCGGTCGAACAGGATTCGGGGTCTCGATCGCGCTGGCCGGCGACCTCGCGCTGGTTGGCGCGCCGCTCGCCGACGAGGCCCGCGGCGTGGCGTACCTGTTTCGCTTCGACGCGGCGGCAGGCTGGCGGCGCGTAGCCCGGTTGGCCGGCGATGGCGGTGAGACCGGGCGCGCCCTCGGATCGGCCGTGGCGTTTGCGGGCGACGAAGCACTCGTCGGAGCGGCCGGGGAAGACGAGGGGTTGGGCGCCGTCCACCGATTCGCGAGGAACGCCGATGGCGAATGGCAGCCCGTCGGCACGATCGGGCCCGGCAACCAGGCCCCCGCGCAGTTCGGCGCCAGCCTCGCCGTGGACGGCACCGTCGCCTGGGTCGGCGCCCCGGCGGCGGCCTACGGCCAGGGCCTCGTGTACCGCCTTGAACGCGTCGGGGACGACTGGACCGTCGGCGAAGGCTGGGAGATGCCGGGCCGGGAACCCGCCTCGGCGGGCCGAGTGGTGGCGGCGGGCGGCGGACAGGTCGTTGCGGGTCTCCCGACCGACGACTTCGGGGCCGGGTCCGCCATCGTTCGCGCGGCCGGTGCCGATGGGACCGCGATCGTCCGGCTCATGAGCGAGCAGGTCGGGCTCTCCTCCATTTCCGGCGGCCAGATCGATTGCGAGGAAGGGCTCGCCGAGGGGTTCGACTGCGACCGCGTGGATCTCCTCTCCTTCATCCCGCGGGAAGAACTCGGCGCCCCCCGCGGCATCCGCCTCAACGACGTGTGGGGCTGGACCGATCCCTTGACGGGAATGGAATACGCGCTCGTGGGCCGCATGGACGGCATCGCGTTCGTCGACGTCACGGACCCGTTCCACCCGCGGTATCTCGGCAACTTCGCCAAGACGCCGGGGAGCCGGTCGAACACGTGGCGCGACATGAAAGTGTACAGAGACCACATGTTCGTCGTTGCCGACGGGGCGGGGCAGCACGGGATGCAGGTCTTCGACCTCACCCAGTTGCGCGACGTCGCGGAGCCCCGGGAGTGGGAGCCCACGGCGCTGTACGAAGAGGTCGCCTCGGTTCACAACGTCGCGATCAACGAGGAGACGGGCTTCGCGTACCTGGTGGGCGCCTCCGGCGGGGGCGAGACGTGCGGCGGCGGTTCGCACATCGTCGACATCAACGACCCGCTCAATCCGGTGTTCGTCGGCTGCTTCGCGCACCCCAATACGGGGCGCCGCAACACAGGGAACTCGCACGACACGCAGTGCGTGATCTACCACGGCCCGGACGAGGACTACTCGGGCCGCGAGATCTGCGTGAACGCGAACGAGACGGCGATTTCGATCGCGGACGTGACGGACAAGTCGAACCCGGTCGCCGTGGCGCGCGCCGAATACCCGAACGTGGCCTACGCGCACCAGGGATGGCTCACGGAAGACCACGCGTACTTCTACTCCAACGACGAACTCGATGAGGTGAGCGGGCAGGTGGACGCGACCCGGACCCTCGTGTGGGATCTGCGGGATCTCGACGATCCGCTCCTCGTCCGGGAGTACTACAGCGAGACGAAGGTCACGGACCACAACCTCTACGTGCGCGGCGACCGGCTCTATATGTCGAACAACCGCGCCGGGCTGCGCGTGCTCGATATCAGCGACCCCGAGAACCCGACGGAAGCGGGGAGCTTCGATACCACCCCCTGGAGCGAGGACGCGGCGGGCTTCGACGGCACGTGGAGCGTCTATCCGTACTTCGAGAGCGGGACGATCCTCCTCTCGAGCCGGCGCGAGGGACTGTTTCTCGTGAAGGCGCGGGACGAACGGCTCGTTCCCTGACCGATGTGTTCCGTCCTCGGCATCTTCGAGTTCGAGCCCGGCGCCGCGGGTCTCCGCCGCCGGGCGCTCGACCTCTCGCGGCGCCAGCGGCACCGGGGGCCGGACTGGAGCGGCATCTACGCGGGCGAGCGGGCCATCCTCGCCCACGAGCGGCTGTCCATCGTCGACGTGGAGAGCGGGGCGCAGCCCCTGTTCGGCCCGGACCGCACGACGGTGCTCGCGGTCAACGGGGAGATCTATAACCACCGGGCGCTGGAGCAGGGCGTGGCGCGCGGGTATCCGTTCCGCACCCGCTCGGACTGCGAGGTCATCCTCGCCCTGTACGAGGCGCGGCCCGACGCCCCCGCGGAGTGGCTCAACGAGCTGAGCGGGATCTTCGCGTTCGCCCTCTACGACGAGACGCGCGACCGCTACCTGATCGCGCGCGATCCCATCGGCGTCATGCCGCTCTACACGGGACGGGACGCGGAGGGCCGCTTCTACGTGGCCTCCGAGATGAAGGCGCTCATCGACACCTGTCCCGAGATCCACGACTTCCCTCCCGGGCACATGCTCGACAGCGGCCGCGGCGATGGCCGGCCGGTGCCGTACTACCGCCCGGGGTGGCGTGAGTACGACGCGGTGGCGGGCGGACCGACGGCCCCGGCGCGCGTGCGCGACGCGCTGGAGGAGGCGGTGCACCGGCAACTGATGTCGGACGTGCCGTACGGGGTGCTGCTGTCGGGCGGCCTCGACTCGTCGATCATCTCCGCGCTGGCCATGAAGTTCTCGCGCCGGCGCGTGGAGACGGGGGACGCCGAGGAGGCCTGGTGGCCGCGGCTGCATTCGTTCGCCGTCGGGCTCGAAGGGGCGCCGGACGTGGCGGCGGCGCGGGCGGCGGCGGACGCGATCGGCACGGTGCATCACGAGATCGTGTACACGCTTCAGGAGGGGCTCGACGCGGTCTCCGACGTCATCCGCCACCTGGAGACGTTCGACGTGACGACCGTGCGGGCGTCCACGCCGATGTACCTCATGGCGCGCCGCATCAAGGCGATGGGGATCAAGATGGTGCTCTCGGGCGAGGGCGCCGACGAAGTCTTCGGGGGCTACCTCTACTTCCACCGGGCCCCCGACGCGCGAGCGTTCCACGACGAGACCGTCCGCAAGCTGGACCAGCTCCACAAGTACGACTGCCTGCGAGCGAACAAGTCGATGGCGGCGTGGGGCGTGGAGGCGCGCGTCCCCTTCCTCGACCGCGAGTTCCTCGATGTCGCCATGGCCCTCGACCCCGAGTCGAAGCGGCCGGCGGACGGCCGCATGGAGAAGCACATCCTGCGCGAAGCGTTCGAGGGACTCCTCCCCGACGAGATCCTGTGGCGCCAGAAGGAACAGTTCTCCGACGGCGTGGGCTATTCCTGGATCGACAGCCTGAAGGAGACGGCCGAGCGCGAGGTCGGCGACGGACAGCTCGCTAGGGCGGCCGCGCGGTTCCCCACCAACACGCCGCTCACGAAGGAAGCGTATCTCTACCGCTCGATCTTCGCCTCGCACTTCCCCGGCGAGCCGGCCGTCCGCTGCGTCCCGGAGGGCCCCAGCATCGCCTGCAGCACGCCAGCGGCGATCGCCTGGGACCCCGCCTTCGCCGACATGGCCGACCCCTCCGGCCGCGCCGTGCAGGGCGTCCACGCCCACAGCTACTGATTCGGTAACGCCCGGATCGCCCAGACGGCCGATTTCTGCGCTTCAGCGTCCGTCCCCACGCGGAAGGTTGTACCAATAAATGGTGTTGACGCCCAGCCCCGAGGTGTCCGGTTCGATCCCCAGCAGCCGATCGCCCTTGACCATTAGGTCTCGCGTCGGTGCTCTCAGAACTACGGTCTCAACGAAGGATGGTTCGTGGTCTAGCCGGAAGGAATCTACATACACGTGCCTGGTCTCTCGAAGGTGTGGTAGCCAAAGCCGACCGGCAGCGTCGATGCCTCCCCACCCGTACCATGGAAGCGCCTGGCTGCGCAGATCCTCGATCGACAGTCCAGCCGTCCAGCCACCTTCCCGCGCGCGTCGCGCTTGATTATCGAGGCGTCTTTGAACTACGGATTCTTCCGGCAAGCGCTCTTCGTAGGTCGGCGATGAAAGCACGATTACTCGCCCCTCAAGCCCATCCGGATACCACAACAGGTATTCGCCGAAACAGGCGAAATAGAGAACGCCGGCAGCCACCAGGTGAGCGCCTTGTACCTTCTCCTGCCCGTACCCCGGCGAGGTCCGACACCGCACCTCGGCTCCGTCCGGCCGTCCCCGCCAGAGCACCTCGCCGGTCGCGAGATGGATCTCCGCATCGGAACCTGGCTCCATCGCCAACGCCGTACTGTCTCCGCCATCGGAAAGCAGGGTCCACCTCTGAGACGACGGCATCGATTCAACGAACGTTCCTTCGGCGGTGAATCTCGAAAACCGCTGTAGTTGAACGTCGTAAAGGATGAGGTCCCCATTCGGCGCGGGCACGAGGCCCATGGGCGATTCCATCTCACCTGGCCCCTCACCTTTTGTGCCGAACGACCATCGGTTTCCCCGAATGTCTCCACAGTTGACCCTATAAAGAAAAGGGTCCACCGCGCAAACTGTATCGGGCGAAGGCAGGGACAGCCCCAGCAGAGTCCCCTCGAGCCGGGTCGTCGCCACCGGCTCAAGCTCTATCAGGTTCGCTGGCCCCGCCTCCTCTTCCCCCTCACAACCCAGAAGCAGACCCGCCCCCAACAGAGCTACTGAAGTCCGCACTCGTCATCCAGGCAGGCCCAGAACACCCGGCTGCCCGCCGATGTAGCCATAATCTCGATCGCCTCGTCGGTGAGACGATTGCCGATCGCCTGCAACCTCTCCCAAGTGGCGTTATACTCTTCCATCGCCTGATTGTGGCAGTCCTGCGTGCATAGATCTGGAGCCACCTGTCCGCTCAAAGAAAGACTCGTCGCGAACAGCAGCGTGAGCGTCGTTGCAATCCGTCGGATCGAACGCATGACTTCCTCCATCTTCCATAGGGTTAGTGAGAATCCGTATCGTGATCGCGATACCCTACGCGTTGGGGGGGGGGATGGACAAGGCCAAAGTTCAAGAAGCGTATCTCTAGCGCTCGACCTTCGCGTCCCACTTCCCCGGCGCACCGGTCGTCCGAGGCGTCCCGGGGGTTCAAGCATCGCATGCAGCACGCCCGCCCCGATCACCGGGGACCCCGCCTCTGCAGGCATGGCCGACCCGTCAGGCCGCGCCGTGCAGGCCGTCCACGCCAACAACTACTGAACGCCTGTGGACTCCGCGATCGAGGTGGGAGACAAACTCCTGCCCGTCGAGGTCAAGGCCACGACGCGTCCTCGCCTTGAGCGATGCCCGGCACCCTGTTGCACGACGGAGAGAAGCTCGAGCGGCTCGTCCCCCCAGCGTCCCGGCGGCGCCATGGTGGGGCGTGCGGTAAGGTCCCTTGATGCGCTGCGACCCCCCGGCCGGTTTGCGCCGTCCCTTCCGAACCGGGCATCTTGGGGCGTATTGATCCGCACGTCCCGCAGACGAAGGTCGAACGATGAAGATTCCCGCCCGCCACGTAGTCGCGCTCCTGGTGCTTTCGGTCGCCGGATTCCCCGCAATGGCTCCCGTCGCGGCGCAGGAGGCGGTCTCGGTCGAGATCGTTCCGGGCGCGCTGTCGCTGGAGGTGGGGGAGGAGGCCACGCTCGACGTGCGCGTGCTGGACGCCGATGGGAACGCGGTCGACGCCCAGGTCCTCTTCTTCCCCTCCTTCGCGGACGGGCGGACGGGGAGCGCGCGCCGGAGCCTCGACGTGGACCGCACGACGGGCCGCGTGAGGGCGGTAAGGGGCGGCGAATACTTCGTCTCCGCGATCGTGGCCAACGCGCGGGGCCTGCGCGGGGAGATCACGGTGAGCGTGGCCTTTCCCCCGCTCGACCGGATCGACGTGACGCCTTCGGGCGGGTCGACGTACGTCGGCGTCGCGACGCGTCACCGGGCGACGCTGCTCGACACGGCGGAGGATGAGCGCGATGGCGAGATCCGCTGGTCCACCTCCGACGAGGGCGTCGCGACCGTGGACCGCTTCGGCATCGTCACCCCGCACGCGCCCGGGCAGTTCGCGCTGCGGGCGGAAGCGGAAGGCGTCGCGGCGGAGGTCTCCTACGAGGTCAGGGAGAACCCCGCGGCTCGCCTGACGGTGTCCGGGAGCGCGGAGCGGGCGCGAACGGGCGACGTGGTGCGGTTCGAGGCGGCGGTCGAGGACGCGATGGGCGGCGCCGTGGGCGACCTGCCGGTCACCTGGACCGTGATGTCCGATCCCTCCATCGAGGCGACGGCGGACATTCCTCCGGCGGAGATCGATGAGAAGGGCCGGTTCGTGGCCTACTTCCCCGGCGTGTACACGGTCGTCGCCAACGTGCCGGGCCGAGCGGCGCGCACCTCGCTGGAGATCCATCCGCGCCACGCCTCGCAGGAAGTGACGTTCGTGGGGCAGGGACAGGTCAACAACGAGCGCACCTCGGACCTGTGGGTGTGGGAGGGAGTCGACGGTCGCGACTACGCGATCACGGGTACGCACGCGGCGGCGGGCGCCGTCTACTTCTGGGATGTGACGGATCCGGCGAGTCCCGTCCTCACCGACTCCGTCGTCGTCGACGCGCGCACGACGAACGACGTGAAGGTGAGCGAGGACGGGGAGGTCTGCGTGATTTCGCGCGAGGGCGCCTCGAACCGGCGCAACGGGATCGTCATCCTCGACTGCCGGAACCCGCGGGACGTGACGACGATCTCCGTATTCGATGACGAGCTTACCGGCGGCGTCCACAACCTCTTCATCCACGACGGTCACGTGTACGCGGTGAACAACGGGCGCCGCTTCGACGTGATCAACATCGAGGACCCGGCCAGCCCGCACCGCGTGGGCCGGTTCGAACTCGACACGCCGGGGCACGCGATCCACGACATCTGGATCGTGGACGGGATCGCGTACACGTCGAACTGGGGCGACGGGGTCGTGCTCATCGATGTGGGGGGCGGCGACCGCGGCGGCTCACCCACGAACCCCGTGGAGATCGCCCGCTTCCGCGACATCGGGGGGCGGACGCACGCCGCCTTCCCCTATAGGAGTCCCACCGGGCGCTTCTACGTCTTCATGGGAGACGAGGCGGGGCGTCCGGGCTTCGACGGGCAGGACCCGGAGCGCACGCCGCAGTTCATGTCCGGCTACATCCACGTGGTGGACTTCACGGACCCCGACAACCCGGAGGAGGTCGCGCGTTACGAGATCCCGGAGGCGGGGTCGCACAACATGTGGATCGAGGATGACAAGCTGTACGCGGCGTTCTACAACGGCGGGTTGCGGGTGCTCGACATCTCCGGGGAACTGAAGGGGAACCTCGGCGAGCAGGGCCGGGAGATCGCGCGCTACATGGCGTACGACCCGGACGGCGTGGTGGCGAACGCCCCCTTCACCTGGGGGCCGCAGATCCACAAGGGGAACCTCTTCTTCGCGGAGTACTTCAGCGGGCTGTGGGCGGTGAAGCTCCAGCCGCGCCAGGAACTCGTCCCGTAACGGGATTGAACGCCGTGCGAATATCCGCCCGGATCAACGGCAACGCGTGGTCCGGGGACGTCGAGCCGCGGTTGCTCCTGTCGGACTTCCTGCGCTCCGAGGTCGGACTTACCGGCACGCACGTGGGGTGCGAGCACGGCGTGTGCGGGGCGTGCACCGTGCAACTGGATGGGGAGCCGGTCCGGGCCTGCCTCCTGTTCGCGGTGCAGATCGACGGGCACGAAGTGACGACGGTCGAGGGACTCGCCGAAGTGCAGCCGGGAGAAGCGATCACCGTCGAACGACTGCATCCGGTCCAGCGGGCCCTGCACGAGGCGCACGGCCTGCAGTGCGGCTTCTGCACCCCGGGCATCCTCATGACGGCCGAGGCCTTCCTGCGCGACAACCCGGCGCCTTCGAGGGAGGAGATCCGCGAGGCGGTGTCCGGGCACCTGTGCCGCTGCACGGGCTACCACAACATCGTGGAGGGGGTCGCGCTCGCGGCCGAGCGCCTCGCGGCGGACGGCGCCGTCGGGGAGGGGGAGCCGTGAGCCGGATGGACCGCCCATGAGCCGGGCGGGCGGGACGTGGGTCGGGGCGCGGGTGCCGCGCAACGAGGACGCGCGGCTCCTGGCTGGGCGCGCGCAGTTCGTGGAGGACGTCGAGCCGCCGGGCGCGCTGCACGTCGCCTTCGTGCGCAGCGACCTGCCGGCCGGACGGCTGCGTCGGCTGGACGTGGAGCGGGCCCGCTCGCACCCCGGAGTCCACGCCGTCTTCACGGCCGCCGATCTCGGCCCGCTTCTTCGTCCCGGCGCGGTGCTCGTCCCGCCGCCGCCGCTCGAAGGGCTGGTGTTCCACGCGCGCACCGCGCTCCCGCTCGTCCGCGAGCGGATCCGGCACCAGGGCGAGGCGCTGGCCATGATCGTCGCGGAGAGCCGCTACGTGGCCGAGGACGCGGCCCAGCTCGTGGAGGCCGACATCGAGCCGCTCGATCCCGTCGTGGATCTCGGACGAGCGCTCGATGGGGACGCGCCGCGGGTGCATGAAGACCTCCCGTCGAACCTCGCCGCGCACGTCCGGCAGACGAAGGGGGACTACGCCGCCGCGCGCGCGCGGGCCGACCTCGTCCTGGAGCGCCGCTTCAGCTACGACCGCGGGATCGGGGGCGCGATCGAGAACCGGGCCGTCGTGGCCGAGTGGGATGCGCGGGCTGACCGGCTGCAGGTGTGGGACACGACGCAGGCCCCCATTCCGGTGCGCAACGTCGTCGCCGCGGCGCTCGGCCTGTCGGAGTCGCAGGTGCGGTTCATCGCCCCCTTCGTGGGCGGCGGTTTCGGCCCGAAGATCATGTTCTACGCGGAGGAGATCCTCGTCCCCTGGGCCTCGATCCGGCTGGGGCGGCCCGTGAAGTGGGTCGAGGACCGGTACGAGAACTTCTTCGCCACGACCCAGGAGCGGGGGCAACTGCACGAGGCGGAGATCGCGGTGACGCGCGAGGGCCGGATCCTGGGCGTGCGCGACATCTTCATCCACGACTCGGGGGCCTACGACCCCTACGGCCTCACGATCCCCATCAACAGCCAGTGCACGCTGCTCGGGCCCTACCGGGTGCCGAGCTACGAGAGCGAGTTCCGGGTCGCCTTCACGAACAAGCCGATCGTCACGCCCGTGCGCGGCGCCGGGCGGCAGCACGGCGTGTTCGTCATGGAGCGCCTGCTCGACCTCGCGGCGCGCGGCCTCGGCCTCGATCCGGTCGAGATCCGCCGCCGCAACGTGATCGGTACGGACGAGTTTCCGTACAACCACGAGATCATGTACCAGGACTTCGCCCCGCTCCGGTACGACAGCGGGAGTTACGAGGAGTCGCTGGAGGAGGCCGTCCGTCTCGTCGGGCACGAGACGTTCCGGCGGGAACGCGAACGGGTGCGGGCGGACGGACGCGCGGTCGGCGTCGGCGTCGTCAACTACGTGGAGGGGACGGGAATCGGCCCCTACGAGGGCGCGCGGATCACCGTCGAACCCGGTGGCACGGTCCGCCTCGCGACCGGCGTGGGTACCCAGGGCCAGGGGCACTTCACCTCCTTCGCGCAGATCGTGGCCGACGCGGTCGGGGTGGCGCCGTCCGATGTGCGGGTGGTGACGGGTGACACGAGCGACTTCCACTGGGGGACGGGCACCTTCGCGAGCCGCGGGGCGGTCGTCGCTGGCAACGCGATCCACGCCGCGGCGCAGTCCGTGCGGGAGAAGATCCTGGGACACGCCGCGGCGGCGCTCGAGGTCGATCCCGATGACCTTGAACTCGCCGACGGCGCCGCCCGCGTGCGGGGCGCCCCGGACCTGTCCGTCGACCTCGGCGCGCTCGCGGTGAGCGCCAACCCGCTGCGCGGAGCCGTGCAGCCGGGGACCGAGCCGGGGCTGGAGGCGACCTCGTACTTCGGCCCGCCGTACGGGACGACCGCGAACGGAACCCACGCCGTCGTCGTCGCGGTGGATCCCGAGACGGCGATGGTCGAGATCCTGCGCTACATCGTCGTGCACGACTGCGGGACGGTGATCAACCCGACGATCGTGGAAGGCCAGATCCACGGCGGCGTCGCGGCCGGGATCGGAAACGCCTTCTACGAGGAACTCGTGTTCGACGAGTTCGGCGGGACGAGCAACGCCTCGTTCATGGACTACCTGCTCCCGACATCGACGGACGTCCCCGCGATCGAGACGGCCCACCTCGAGACGCCATCGACGCTGAATCCGCTGGGGACGAAGGGGGTGGGGGAGGGCGGCGCGATCCCGGTCGCGGCCGCCTTCGCGCAGGCCGTCGAGGATGCGCTGGCCGACATCGCGCCGGGACTGGAGATCCTCGACATCCCGCTGAGCCCCGGCCGCCTGTTCGAACTCCTGCGGGGGTCGTCGTGAAGCCGCCGCCCTTCGAGTACGTGGCGGCGGCCGACCTGGACGAAGCGCTGGCGGCGCTCGCGGATGCGTCCGTCGAGACGCGGCCGCTCGCGGGCGGACAGAGCCTCGTCCCGATGCTCAACTTCCGTCTCGCGGCGCCGGAACGTCTCGTGGACCTGAACGGGATCGAGGCGTTGGCGGGGGTCGAGGAGACGGAGAGCGGAGGGCTGCTCCTCGGCGCCATGGTTCGGGTTCGCCAGTTGGAGCGCGATCCGCTCATCGCGCGGCGGGCCCCGCTCCTCGCGGAAGCGGCGCCCTTCATCGCGCACCCCCAGATCCGGTCCCGGGGCACGGTCGGAGGCTCGGTGGCGCACGCCGATCCCGCCGCGGAACTGCCCGCCGTCCTCCTCGCGCTCGGGGCGCGGGTCCGGATCGCCCGTCGCTCGCGGGGAGGGGAGTCCGGCTCCAGGGTGGAGCGGACCCTGGATCTGGAGGACTTCTTCCTCGGCCCCTTCTTCTCCGCGCTCGAACCCGATGAACTTCTCACGGCGATCGAGGTGCCGCCGTCGCCCCCGGGAGAGGGGACGGCCTTCGACGAGGTGGCCCGGCGCCGGGGCGACTACGCCCTCGCCGGCGTGGCGGCGCGGGTGCGGCTGGACTCAGGCGGTGTGTGCGACGAAGCCGCCATCTCGCTCGTGAACGGGGGGGCCACGCCCTGCCTGATGAGCGAGGCGGCGCGGACCCTCGTCGGCGCGGAGCCCACGCCGGAAGCGATCGAAGCCGCCGCGGCCGCCTGCGCGGCGACCTGCGACCCCGCCGCCGACATGCACGCGAGCGAGGCGTACCGCCGGCACCTGGTCCGCACTCTGACCGCCCGGGTGGTGTCGCGCGCGGCGGATCGCGCCCGGACTTGACCGGCCCCGCGCTCTTTCGCCCGTCTCCGGAGTGGTCGGATCGCCTTGCCGTGCTCGCCGGAGGCGCGTCCCACACCTATGGCGAGCTCGAGGCGCAATCGCGGCTCCGGGCCCGACATCTCCTTGCCGATGCCGGCGCCGCCGATCTGGACGGGGCCCGGGTCGGGTTCCTCATGGAGCCGGGATTCGAGTACGTCGTCGCGCAGTGGGCGATCTGGCGCGCCGGCGGGATCGCCGTCTCCCTCTGTCCGGGCCATCCCGCGCCCGAGATCGACTACGTGATCGACGACGCCGACTGCACCGCGCTCCTCGGCGCCGGAAAGACCGGACGCCGCATCGAAGGCCCCGCCCGGGAGCGTGGCATCCCGTTTCACGACGTATCCGACACTGGCGCGAGCTCTTCCGTGTCCGACGGGCCGGACCCGGACCCGCTGCCGACGGTCGGATCCGATCGACCCGCGATGATCCTCTACACCAGCGGCACGACGGGACGCCCCAAGGGAGTCGTGACGACGCACGGCCAGATCGAGGCGCACATCCGGTCGCTGATCGACGCGTGGAGGTGGGAACGGGACGACCGCATCCTCCACGTCCTTCCCCTCCACCACACGCACGGCGTCGTCAACGCGCTCTGCTGTCCGCTTTACGCGGGGGCCGCGGTGGAGTTCGGCGGGTCGTTCGATCCGGCGGCCGCCTGGGAGCGACTCGCCTCGGGCGACATCAGCGTGTTCATGGCCGTGCCGACGATCTACGCGAAGCTCCTGCACGCCTGGGATGCCGCGGACCGCGCCACGCGCCAGCGGTGGTCGCAGGGCGTGCGGCCGCTCCGGCTGATGGTTTCGGGTTCGGCGGCCCTCCCCGTCCGCGCGTTCGAGCGCTGGGAGGACATCACCGGGCACCGTCTCCTCGAGCGCTACGGCATGACGGAGATCGGCATGGGGCTCTCGAATCCGTACGACGGCGAGCGCCGGCCGGGCACCGTGGGCCAGCCGCTGCCCGGGGTCGGCCTGCGTCTCGTGCGCCCCGCCACGGGGCGCGTGCTCGCGGACGGCCTGGAGGTCTTCGCGCCGGGAGAATCGGGGGAGATCCGGATCCGCGGCCCCATGGTGTTCTCCGAATACTGGCGGCGCCCCGAAGAGACTGCGGCCGCCTTCGCCGACGGGTGGTTCCTGACCGGAGACGAAGCGGTCCTCGAGGACGGCTACTACCGCCTCCTGGGGCGCCGCTCCGTCGACATCCTCAAGAGCGGCGGCTACAAGATCTCGGCGGTCGAGATCGAGGAACTGCTGCGTACGCACCCGGACGTGAGGGACTGCGCCGTGGTCGGAATCCCGGACGACGACTGGGGAGAGAGGGTCGCCGCCGCGGTGGTCCCCGAGCCCGACGCGCCGCCGCGGCCGGACTCGCTCCCGGAGCGGCTGGACCCGTGGGTCCGGGACCGGCTCGCGCACTACAAGGTGCCGCGCGCCTGGCTCTGCGTCGCGGACCTGCCGCGGAACGCGATGGGCAAGGTGCAGAAACCCGCCGTGCAGGCGCTCTTCGACGCCCCGGCCCCGCCGTCGTGACCGGCATTGCGTTCCCGGACCGGATGCGGGAGCGTAGGCCGTCGGTCCTCGCCGCCTCAAACCCGAACCGAGTGGAGCCGTTCGCTCATGAAACTCTACGATCTCTCACAGCCCCTCAATCAGGACTGCTTCTTCTGGCCCTACTATCCCCCCTTCGAAGTGAAGTACATCAAGCGGAAGGTCGAACACGGGGTGAACGCGCAGTACATCCAGACCTCGAACCACATGGGCACGCACCTCGATGCGCCGCGCCATTTCGTGACCAACGGGATGACGGTCGACGAGATCCCGCTCGAGTGGCTGTACGGGGACGGCGTCATCGTCGACCTGCGCGACGAGATGGGCGACCTCGCCGTGTACACGCCCGAGATGATCGAATCGCGGGTGGAGATCCGCGACGGAGACCTCCTGATCCTGCACACGGGCTGGGAGCGCTTCGCGCAGTTCGGCGCCGAGGCGAACGAGGAGCGCTACGTCCATACGCACCCCGGCGCGCACCCCGACATGGTGCAGTGGCTCATCGACCGGAAGATCAAGGTCTGGGGCGTGGATGTGATCTCCACCGATCATCCCATGAACCTCCCCATCGGGAGATTCCTCGGAAAAGGCACCTTCGGACACTGCGACCGCGTGCGGGCGATGGCGGAGAAGGTGTTCGGCGGGGCCGAAGCCGTGGAGGAGCTGTTTCCCGAGGAGCACTACCAGCTCACGCACAATGCGCTCTTTCCCCACAACTGCATGCACATAGAGAACCTCGGCGGACGGATCGCCGAGCCGGAGCTGCAGAACCGGCGGCTCACCATCGGGTGCTTCCCATGGAAGTTCAAGGGAGGAGAAGCCGCCTTCTGCCGCGTGGTGGCGTTCCTCGAGGAATAGTCGGGGATGGACGGCCGGGCGAACATGCGCGCCCGGGAAGTCTTCAGATGGAGAGGTTGAACATGACGATCGCCAGCCGTGCACGGAAAAACGCATTGCCGCTGCTGTCGCTCCTCCTGTCGTTCGGTTTGCTGTCGCAGGCCGCAGCCCCGCTGGAGGCGCAGAGCTTCTCGTGGGAGGGACTGCTCGACTACATGGAGCAGATCCGTAATGACAACGACCTTCCCGGGCTGTCCGTCGCGGTAGCGGTGGACGGGGAGATCGTTTTCTCCGAGGGGGTGGGCGTCGCCGAACTGGACAACCGCACCCCCGCCAGCGGGCGGACGGTCCACAACGTGGGATCGGTGTCGAAGGTGCTGGCCGTGGTCGGGCTCATGCAGCTCGTCGAGCAGGGGAAGGTGGACCTCGACGCGACGCTCCAGACGTACATGCCCTGGTATCCCGAGCGGGAGTTCCCGATCACGGTGCGCCACATCCTCACGCACACCTCGGGGATCCGGCACTACAACGGCGTCGAATTCGGACCCCACGGCCTGCTGGCGCTGCGGCACTACGACACCTTCGAGGAGGCGACGGAGCTGTGGCGCGACGACCCCCTCGCCTACGACACGGACTCCGGGTGGATGTACTCCTCGCACGCGCACAACCTCCAGCACGGGATCGTCGAGGCGGCGTCGGGGATGGACTACGAGGAATACCTCAAGCGCAACGTGTGGGAGCCGGCGGGGATGTTCGCGACGCAGTTCGATGTCCCGTCGCGGGTCGTGCAGAACCGCGGCCGCGGCTATGTCCGGGGCGAGTCCGGCCGCTTCATCAACGCCCCGCCGGAGGATCCGAGCTACAAGTACGCGGGCGGCGGCATCATCTCGAACGTGGAGGACCTCGTCCGCTTCGCGATCGCGATCAACGACGGGCGCCTGCTCGCGCCGGAGACGGTGGCCGAGATGCACCGGCCGCAGCTCGAGCCCGGGATCCGGCAGATCGATCCGTCGTCACCGGACGGGCTGGGCGATCCGATCGCGCACGAGCAGGCGCTGGCGTGGTTCATCCGCACGGATCCGAAGGGGCGCCGGTATCCGAGCCATACGGGCACGGTGAAGGGGACGCGGTCCTTCCTCGCGAACTTCGACGACTACGGCGTGGTCGTCGCGCTCCAGACGAACGCGCTCCCGTTCGACTCGGCGAGGTACGGCGAGGCCATCGCCCAGATGTTCCTGCCGTAGGCGCCGGGGCCGGGGAGATTCGCCTGCCGTGACGGAACCCCGCGATCCGGCGCTGCTCCCGGCGCGCGAGCAGGCCCGGCGCATCCGCGCGGGGGCGCTGAGCGCGGGCGACCTGCTCCGCGCCTGCCTGGTCCGCGTCGAACGGCACAACCCGGAGCTCAATGCGGTCGTCACCCTCAACCCCGCCGCGGAGGCGGAGGCGGCCGCGGTCGACGCCTCCCTCGCGGCCGGCGCGGATCCGGGACCCCTCGCCGGGCTCGTCGTCGGCGTCAAGGACGTGACCGAGACGGCGGGCCTCCGCACGACGTACGGCTCGCCGCTGTTCGCGGACCACGTGCCCGGGGAGGATGCGCTCGTCGTGCGTCGCCTGCGCGAGGCCGGCGCGGTGATCCTCGGGAAGACGAATACGCCGGAGTTCGCCGCCGGCGGAAACACGTGGAACGAAGTGTTCGGAGTGACGCGGAACCCGTGGAATCCCGCCCTCAGCGCGGGAGGGTCGACGGGGGGCGGCGCCGTCGCTCTCGCCACCGGGATGATCTCGCTCGCGCAGGGCACCGACCTGGGCGGCTCGCTGCGGATCCCGGCCTCGTTCTGCGGAATCGCCGGGCTTCGCCCCACGCCGGGACTCGTCCCGACGGTGCCGGCCGCCTACCTGTGGGACGATCTGCAGTCGACCGGCCTGATGGCGCGGGATCCGGAGGATGTCGCCTTCGGGCTCCGCGCGATCTCGGGACCCGCTCCGGCATCGCCGGTCTGCGCCCCCGAGCCGCGCTGGCCGGCACCCGGCGCCGCGGATCTCGCCGGATGCCGCTGGGCCTGGTGCGGCGACATCGCGCGCATCGGCATCGACGGCGGCGTAGAGGCGGCATGCCGCGACTCCGTGGCGTCGCTTCGGTCGGCGGGCGCGCAGGTCGACGAGGTGGATCTCGACCTCTCCTGGGCGTGGGACGCGTTCCTCGTCCTCCGCGGGCACTGGTTCGTGTCCCACTTTGAGGCCGAACTCCACCGGGTCGATGCCTTCGGCCCCAACGTGTCGGCGAACCTCCGCTCCGGCCTGGCGCTGACCCCGGCCGAGATCGGCGCGGCGGAGAACGCGCGCCGCCGGGTGAGGGAGGCGCTTCTCGTCCTCCTCGAAGGCTACGACGCGCTCCTGACGCCGTGCATGGCGATCCCGCCCTTCCCGGCGGAGCAGAACTATCCGGAGACGGTCGGGGGGCGGCCGATGAATACGTACGTGGACTGGATCGCCCCCACCTTCCTCCTCTCGATGCCCGGCCTGCCCGTGGCCTGCGTCCCGGCGGGGCTGGATGCCGCGGGGCTGCCGGTCGGGCTGCAGGTCGTCGGGCCCCCGCGCGGGGAGGGACAGACGCTCGCGGCGGCGGCGGCCATCGGGGCGGCTCGGCCCATCGGCCTCCCGCCCTCCGTTACTGACGACTGAAGCGGGCGGCGAGACGTTCCCGCAGGAACCTTCCGCGCTAGATTCCACGCTCGCGGCTGCCGCCGACCAAACCCCGAACCCCCTGAGAGCCGATCATGACCATGTCAAACGACCGCACCGTTTCGGAGTTGTCCGGCGAGGGACTCGACGCCTGCGTCCGGTTCCTCCAGCGGCTCATCCGCACGCAGTCGATGCCCGGCGAAGAAGGCGAACTCGCCATGCTCGTCGTCGACGAGATGCGCGAGCTCGGCTACGACGAAGTCGAGTACGACGCGGCGGGCAACGTCATCGGTCTCCTCCGGGGGCTCGGCGACGCTCCCTCTGTGATGTTCAACACCCACCTCGACCATGTGGACGCCGGGGATCCGGCCGACTGGCCCCACGACCCCTACGGCGGCGAAATACATGACGGCCTGCTGTGGGGGCGCGGTGCGATCGACATCAAGGGACCGCTCGCGGCGCAGATGCACGGCGTCGCCCGGCTCATCGCCGCCGGACGGCGGCCCCCCGGCGACGTCTACGTAACCGGAACGGTACAGGAGGAAGTCGGGGGACTCGGTGCCCGCTACATGGCCGAAACGCTACGGCCCGACCTGGTCCTGATCGGCGAGCCCAGCCGCAACGAGGTCCGTCGCGGACACCGGGGCCGGATCGAACTCCGCGTCCAGGTGCGGGGGAAGATGGCCCACGCCTCGATGACCGACATCGGCCGCAATCCGCTGACTGTGCTCGGACGGTTCCTCGCCGCGCTGGAGGACGTCGACCTCGCGCACGATCCCGACCTGGGCACCTGCTCGATCGCCCCGACGCTCATCGGGACGGACCAGACCAGCGGCAACGTCATCCCGGGCCTGGCGGAAGTCACGCTCGACTGCCGCACCGTGACCGGGCAGGACGCGGCCTCGCTCAGGGAGCAACTCCTTCCGGTGCTGCGGGCGTGCGAGATCGAGGGGTCAAGCAGCGACATCCTGATCCCGCAGCATGAGCGCTCCAGCTACGCGGGGTACGAGATGACGTACCCGGCCGACAACCCGGCGCTCTCGCTGCCCGCCGACCACGACGCGGTCCGGACGGCGGTCGAGGTCCTGGCCGGTCCGCTCGGGGCCGAGCCGCCGGTCGACATCTGGGACTTCGCGACCGATGGCGGACACTTCGGGCTCGCGGGCATGACCGTGGTCGGCTTCGGGCCCGGGGACGACCGCCTGGCCCACACCGTGAACGAGCACATCGTGATCGACGAACTGGCGAGGGGAATCCGCGGCAACGCCGCCCTCGCGTTCCTGTGGCCGGCCCGCTACGCCCGAGCGAGCTAGTTGTCGATGAACTCGGCGACGTGCGCGGGGGCGAGGCGCCCGGTATGGCGGGAGACGGCGATCATGACGAGGACGTTCCCGACCATGCCGTAGATCCCCGGGTGAACGCCGGCGGTCGCGGCCGCTGAGACGAGATCCAGCCGCAGCGCCAGATCGAGGAAGAACGCGATGGCGCCGCCCGTCACGAGGCCCCACAGCGCCCCCGCGCGCGTGACGCCCCGCCACAGGAAGGTCACGACCGTCAGCGGGAAGAGCTGTGCGATGAACCCGTAGCTGAGGAGCAGCAACTCCACGAGGCTGAGTCCGGGGATCAGCGCGAGCCCGTAGCTGGCGGCGCCCACGAGGATCACCATGAGGCGGATCCAGCGCCGCTGCGCCGCGTCGTCCAGCGCACCGGGCCGCAGGTTTCCCCAGAAGTCGCGGACGGCCACGGATCCCGCCGCGTGCAGGAGCGCGTCGCCCGTGGACATCGAGGCCGCGAGCGCCCCCGCGCAGAAGAGTCCCACGATGACCGGCGGCAAGCCGATCAGCGCCGACGTCACGATCGTGGGCAGGATGGCGTCCGCGGGCTCGACGCCGGGGAAGGCGAGCACGCCCGAGAACCCGATGAAGAGGATCGGGACGAGGAAGAGCGCGAAGGTCGGATAATAGACGACCGTCCGCTTGAGGGTGTCGACGTCGCGGGCCGTGTAGATCTTCATGAAGTAGTGCGGCCACACGCTGAACCCGAAGGCGGAGATGGCGACCGAACTCGAGTAGGCGCCCCAGCTCCACGGCTGTCCGTCCGCCCCGAGTCCCGGCCCCCGCAGCATGTCCGGGAGCCCGGCGGCGATCGCGTCGAACATGGGACCCACGCCGCCGTGCAGCTTCGCCGGCAGGTAGAGGCCGAGCCCCCACGCGAGCACCATCATGAACATCCCCTGGAACGTGTTCGTCCAGCCGACTCCCAGCACGCCGCTCCGGAAGACGTAGACGAGGACGACCCCGTACGCGATTGCGGACCCGGCCCACTGCGGGACGCGTCCCTCCGTCACCACGTTGAAGACGTATCCCGCCCCCTTCATCTGGATCACCAGGTAGGGGACGAAGGCGAAGATGGAGAGGACCGCGAGGATGGCCGGGATCGCGCGGCTGTCGAAGCGGTGCGCGAAGAGTTCGGCCTGTGTGACGTAGCCGAAACGCCGGCCGAGAGCGGCGACGCGCGGGCCGAAGAAGTACCACGGGACGAGCCCGACGGAGGCGTAGGCGAGGATGTAGAAGGCCGCCGCCCCGCGCGAATAGGCCCAGCCGGGCCCGCCCAGGAAGGCGAACGCGCTGAACACCGAGGCCCCCATGATGAAGTAGAGGACGAGGAAGTTCAGCGAGCGGTCGCCCGCGACGTAGCCCTCCGTGCTGTCCGAGGCGTGGCGGCCGGAGGCGAGCCCGATCGCGAGCGAGGCGAGCAGGTACCCGATCGTGACGAGGAAGACGATCAGCCAGGCCGGCATCAGCCGTCCGTGCCGTTCGGATCGTCGTCAGCGGTCTCGCGCTTCCGTTCCCACAGGTAGTACCCGAAGAGAACGAAGAAGGAGAAGAGGAGTCCGACGACGACGTAGAAGAGCGAGAACGGCATCGCGAGCACGCGAGGCTCGATGGTGGCGAACCGCGGATAGACGGGCCACACGAGCGCCGCGAAGAGCAGCACGTAGAAGACCGCGACGGCGATGGCGACGGGGTGGCGGTCGGAAGGCGTGGCGCGGCGTGGTTCGTCCATCGCCGCAAAAGGCCGGCTGCGCCGGATCCGGTCAAGACTGGTCGAGCGGTTGAACGCCGGGCTCGATCGAACGATCTTGCCGCATGTTCCGCATGAAGCGAAGCCGTAAGCGCCCCGACGCCGCCTCCGGCCTGCTCGCCGTCTGCCACGCGCTGGCGTTTTCGGCGTGCGGCTCGGGAGAGGCCGGATCCGGTGCCGCCGAAGCCGCCGGCGACGGCGAGACGGCGCCGTCCGCCCCGGCTGGAGGCGTCGATCTCTCGACCGGGATGCACGTCGTGCTGCTGGGGACGGGGACGCCCAACCCCGAACCGGAAGCATCGGGCCCCGCCACCGCAATACTGGTGGATGGGCGGGCCTACATCGTGGACGCCGGCGTGGGCCTCGTACGCCGCGCGGCGGAGGCGGCCGACCGCTACGGCGCCGAGGGCCTCACGGCGGCGCGGCTGGATATCGCTTTCCTCACTCACCTGCACAGCGACCACACCCTGGGGCTGCCGGACCTGATCCACACGCCCTGGGTGGCCGAGCGGGAGGCGCCGCTGAAACTGTTCGGCCCCGGCGGGACGGTGGCGATGGCCGAGCACCTGACGGCCGCATGGGAAGCGGACATCGAGAACCGGCTCGGCGGCCATCAGCCGTCGACGCCGGACGGGTGGCGCGTGGAGACGGTCGAGATCGACCCGGGGGTCATCTACGAGGACGACCGCGTCCGCGTGACCGCCTTCGCGGTGGTGCATACGGGCTGGCCGGAGGCCTACGGCTTTCGGTTCGACGCTGCGGGGCGCTCGGTGGTCCTTTCCGGCGACACCGCTCCGACCGAGGCGATCGTCGAGATGTGCGCGGGCTGCGACGTGCTCGTGCACGAGGTATACTCGGCCACGACATTCCGTGACCGTCCGCCGGAATGGCAGGTGTATCACGCCCAGGCCCACACCTCGACCGTCGAACTGGCGGAACTCGCCGTGCGGGCGCGCCCGGGAATCCTCGTCCTGCATCACCAGTTGGCTTGGGGAGCGACACCCGAGGAGATGGTCGCGGAGATTCGCGCCGCCGGCTACGACGGACCGCTCGCATACGGCCGGGACCTGGACGTGTACTGAACTGAGATGTGTGCGGGCTGGAACATCCGGACCCACGCCTCCCGCGCGGCGCCTGCCTCGGCGCTCGCGCTCATCGCGCTCTCGGCGTCGGCGGTCGCCACGGCCCCGGCCCAATCCCGCGAGCCTCCCGCATCTCCCAATGCCGCCTCGGCGCTGAAGATGGCGCGCGACGCTCAGCGCGCATTCGAGCACGTCCGGCGCCGCAACTTCCCGCGCGGCCCGCTGGTCAACCCGAGATGCGGCGAGGGGATCGGGCGTTTCTGCCTCGTCGAGGGGTGGGACGACGACGATTGGAAGCCGGTCCCGGAGGAGCCCGAGGTCGTGGAGGAGCGGCACGTCCTGATCGCGGTTCTCGACAGCGCCGCCCGTATCGTCCCCGGCGACGAGTGGCTCGCGGGGCAGCGCGTCGCCTACCGACTGGAGGCCGGTCGCGAGCAGGAGGCGCTCACGCTGCTGGACGCCTGCCGCGCGGAGAGTGCGTGGTGCGCCGGGCTCACCGGTTTCGTGCTCCAGGAGAGCGGCCGCTATGCGGAGGCGGAGGCGGCCTTCGACCGCGCGCTCGGCCGGATGACCGAGGAAGAACGCTGCGGCTGGACCGAACTCGGGCCCGTGCTCGACCGCCGGACGCGCGGCCGCTACGAGCGCCTCGCCTGCGGCAGCCCGCCGCGGCGCGCCGTGGAGCGCTCGTTCTGGCACCTCTCGGACCCGCTGTGGCTCGTTCCGGGGATGGAGCGGCGCTCCGAACACCTCGCCCGCCGCGTCCGCGCCGCGCTCCAGGCCGACGCGGCGAGCCCCTGGGGGATGCGGTGGGGCGACGACCTCACCGAGATCACGCTGCGCTTCGGCTGGCCCGCCGGCTGGGAGCGGGCGCGCCGCCGGTTCGTCGGCTCGCGCACCGACGAGATCATCTGGTCGCACCGCCTGCCGGGGGCGCAGAGGTTCACCGTGTTGCAGCTCGGGTCCGCGGACGACGGGCCGCTCTGGGACCTGGATGAGCCGGAGGGGCGCACGAGCTGGGCACCGGCTTTCGGCGAAATCGCCGACCTTCCTCACCAGGTGGCCAGCTTTCGACGCGAAGGGCGCCGACGCTTGGTGGCCGCGTTCAGGTGGCCGGACTCCGTGCCCCCCTGCGATCTCGAGACGGGTCTCTTCCTCGCCGACGCCCACGGCGTGACGGCCTCGCGTACCGGCCGCGGCGACGGGCCGCTGGCGGTCGCGGAGCCCCGCGGGTTCGTCCCGGCCACCCTCGTCGGCGTCGAGGCGCGCTGCGCGAAGGGACCCGGCGCCGCACGCGCGCGGATGCCCCTCGCCGCCAGCCATCCGCAGCTGTCCGACATCCTGTTGCTCGACGCCGCCGGCGCTTCCCCCGCGACGCTCTCGGAGGCGCTTGCCCGCGCGCGAGGCCACCGCACCGCCCGGGCGGGCGAGACCCTGGCCGTCTATTGGGAGTGGTACGGCTCCCCGACCACCGCCGGCGCGCTCCAGGTGACGCTGTCGCTGGCGCGGGAGGGGAAGGGGTTCTGGCGCAGGGCACTCGAATGGAGCGGCCTCGCCGGCGACGGCACGGAACAGGCGGGCATCCGCTGGCTCGAGACGGCGACGAATCCCGCCGCCGAGGGCCGCACCGTCGAACTCCGCCTCCCCATGCTCGACGAGGGCCGGTATCGCCTCACGCTCCAGGTCGTTTCCCCGACAGGTGCGGCGGTCGAGTCCAGCGCCGAAATCGAAATCAAGGAGTAGACCCGTGATGCACGCCAGGATCTTTCCGTCCGCCCCCCGTGGCTTCGTTCCGGCCGTCGTCGCCATCCTCGCGGCCACCGTGCCGGTCTCGGGGTGCGGCGAGGCCCGTGAACCGGCGGAACCGAATGCCGGAGCCGCCACCACCGGGCGCACGCCCCAGTTCGAGAACGAGTACGTGCAGGTCTGGAAGAGCGTGATCGCCCCGAACCAGCCGCTCGAGATGCACCGCCACGACAACCCCCGCGCCATCATCGCGCTCAAGGGGGGGACGCTCACCGTCGTCAGCGACGCCGGCGAACGGCACGACATGACGTGGGAGACGGGCCGGGCCTATTGGCTGGAGGCCGATCCTCCGGGAGAACTCCACGGAGATGTGAACGAGGGGTCCGAACCCGTCGAGGTCATCGTCGTGCAGTTGAAGGGCGTTGGCGGCGCGCCGGACACGCCGTGACGGGCCTGCCCCCAACGTGCATATTCCGCTACCGCGCGACGACCGAATCGACTCGCAGCCGACACCGGAGGCCCCCATGAACCACCGCCCCCAACTCCCGCGACGCCTCGGCCCCCTCCTGGCCCTTGCCCTCGCCGCGGCCGCGGGCTGCGCGCGGGACGGTTCATCCCCCGCGGCCTCGACCGCCGCGCTCGAACCCGACCAGGTTCTCGCCGATTCGCTCATCGGCGCCTGGGTCGAGGCCGCAGGTGGCATGGACGCCTGGCACGGCATCGAGTCGGCCCGCTACACGATCACCACCGTGTGGTACGATTCCGTCGGCGAAATCCGCCGCATGCGCCCTCGCCGCGTGGAATACCGCAAGGTGGACGGCGTCGAGCAGACGCGGATCGAGCGCCCCGAGGCCGAGGGCCTCTACGTCCAGACCTTCACGGGCTCCGAAATGTGGGCGACGCTCAACGAGCGGCTTCTGGAGCCGGGAATCCGGGCCTGGGACGAGTCCGAGTACGTGGGCCGGGATGTGGTCTACTGGTTCGGGCTCCCGTACAAGCTCTACGACCCCGGCGTGAACCGGCGGGCCGGACCCCGGGACGAAGGAGGATACGAGGTGCGCATCACCTTCGGCGACGGCGTCGGCCTTCAGTCCGGCGACCGCTACTTCTACTACTTCCTCGACGACGATCCCTGGCCCGAACAGGTCCATTACATCTCGCAGGGGAGGGGAGAAGAGAGCCGCGCGCGCATGTACTGGGACGGCTACCGGACGGTCGGCGACTTCACGTACGTCATCTCGCGGCTCTATCGGGACACGCAGATGAACCCGACCCGCGAACTCCGCCATGATGACGTCGAACTGAACCCGGTGCTGTCGGATTCCATCTTCCGCCGGCCGGGTTCGTGAAATCGGGTCCCGCGGACCCGAGCCGGGCGGTCGAAGACTACCTGAAGGCCGTCTACAGGCTCCAGCAGGCGGACGAGCCGGTGTCCACGACGGCGCTGGCCGAGGAACTGGACCGCTCCGCCGCGTCCGTTACGAACATGGTCAAGAGCCTGGCGGCTCAGGGGCTCCTCCGGCATACCCCCTACCGGGGCGTGCTCCTCACGGCCGCGGGCAAGGCGGCGGCGCTGCGGATCATCCGCAGGCACCGGGTGATCGAACTGTATCTGATCGAGAGGCTCGGCTTCTCCTGGGAGGATGTGCACGCGGAGGCCGAGCGCCTCGAGCACGCCGCCTCGGAAGCCCTCATCGACCGGATGGCGCAGGCACTCGGGGAGCCGTCGATCGACCCGCACGGCAGCCCGATCCCGACGCGTGACGGCGAACTCGCTCGCACGGAGTGGATCCCCCTCGCGGAGTTGAAGGGGGGGCGCGGCGTCGTGCGCGAGGTCTCCGACCGGAGTCCGCGGACGCTGCGGGAACTCGCCGCGCTTGGGCTCTTTCCGGGTACGCGCATAAGGTACCTGGGCGAGCGGGCGGGCGGCGCAGCCCGCCTCGAAGTGGACGACCGTTCCTTCGATGTCGAGCCCGTCCTCGCCCGCGCCGTATTCGTCGAACGCGAGTCCTAGCAGATTTCCGACACTAGTCCAGCAGGGCGGGGAGGACCGTGCCGGCCTCGCCGCGCAGCGCCGCCGCCGCGACCTCCGTGAGCGCGGTCCGCCGCACATTGATCTCCACGATGAGTCCGCCGGCCTCGCGCGTCGCGAGCGGCAGGGCGGCGGCGGGGTAGACGACGGCGCTCGTCCCGATGACGAGACAGAGATCGGCCCCCTCCGCCAGCCGCCGCGCGCGGTCCAGCAGCTGCGGGTCGAGCGTCTCGCCGAAGAGGACGACATTGGGTCGCCGGAGCCCCCCGCAGCCGGAACACCGGGGAAGCGTCTCGCCGAGCGGCTCGGCGGGCCAGCGCGCCTCGCACGACTCGCAGCGGTCACGCCCCACGGCGCCGTGAAGCTCGAGCGGCAGCGCCGCCTCCGCCGGATCCTCGCCCGCCTCTTCCAGCGCGGCCCGCGTGTGGAGACCATCGACGTTCTGGGTCACGAGGCCGGCCTCCCCGCGCCGCAGGAAGAAGCGCGCCAGCGCCCGGTGCCCCTCGTTGGGCCGGCAGCCGGCGAGCGCCGAGCGCCGCCACGCGTACCATTCGAGCACCGTCCGCGGGTCGCGCGCGAGCGCTTCGGGCGTGGCGAGTTCCTCGGGGCGGTAGCTCTTCCACAGCCCGCGGGCGTCACGGAACGTCGGCACTCCCGATTCGGCCGAAATCCCCGCCCCCGTCAGCGCGACCACGTGCCGGGCTTCCCGCACCAGTCGGCGGGCCTGTCCCCATTGACCCTGTTCCATCGTCTCCCGATCTTGTGACCCCGACCTCGACTTGGGCCCGCATGCCGCGCCCGAGCCCGCAGCGCCGCCCCGAAGGACGACGAACCGGATAACGGACGATGAACGCGTGAGCATGAGAATCAAGGCCGAGGGAGACGTGTGGCGGGCGGAACTCGCCGAGGAGAATGGAGAGCGCGTCGTCGTGTTCTTCTGCCAGAGCACGGACCAGCGCCCCTATCGCGTGGTTCGCCTGGACCCGGACCGGTACAGCGCGAGCGACCCTCCGGAGGAGGTGCAGGAGGAGGAACTCCGGGACCTGTTCGAGGCCTCGCGTTCGATGGGAATCCCCCGCGACTATCCGACCTACAGTCGGTGAACGTCGCCATCGCCGGCCGGACGGTCCCGGGGTCCGGGACAGGCCCGTGCGTCGACCTGCACATGCACTCGACCGCCAGCGATGGCACGGTCGCGCCGGCCGACGTGGCCCGGGCCGTGGCGGAGGCCGGCCTCGTCGGGTTCTCGCTCACGGACCATGACACGACCCAGGGACTCGCCGAGGCCGAGGCCGCGGCGCGGGCACTCGGTCTCCGCTTCCTGCCGGGGGCGGAGTTGTCCGCCAACGAACCCGGCCGGTCCGTGCACCTCCTGGCCTACGGGTTCGATGCGGCCGATCCCGGTCTGCAGGCCTTCCTCTCCCGTTACCGCGAAGACCGGCAGCGGCGGGCGCGCGAGATCGTCGAGCGGCTGCAGGCCGCGGGCGCACGCGTGACCTGGGAGGACGTCGAACTCCAGGCGGGCGCCGCTGCCCCGACGCGGGCCCACGTCGGCCGGGCGGTCGTGGCCTGTGGCGCGGTCGCGGATATCAACGAGGCGTTCCGGCGTTACCTGTCGCGTGGACGTCCCGCCTTCGTCGGCAAGGAACCGACGCCGCCGAAGATCGTATTCGATTGCGTGCACGCGGCGGGCGGCGTCGTCTGTCTCGCCCACCCGGGCAGGGCGCATGGCGAGGATGATGTCCGACGCTGGGCGAGCCAGGGCCTGGATGGCGTCGAAGTCGTCCACCCCGCGAACCCCCCGGCCGTGCAGAGCCGCATGAACGCCCTGGCTGGCGAACTCGGCCTGCTCCGCTGCGGAGGTTCGGACTGGCACGGGCCCGACGCGGGCCGGCGGGGCGTACCCGGGTGGGCACATGTGCCCCTGCGGTGGCTGGAAGAGATCGGTCGCCGGTCGAGTCGGAAGGCCGACCGGCAGCCTGCCTGAGCGGCTGCCGCCCGCCGGCGCTGGGGCGAAACGACGAAGTCGGTTATCTTGAAAGAGATGGACAGCGCCGAGACCCGGCGCGCTGAGTACGTGAGCGAAGCAGGCAAGGGCGGTATGAGCGAAATAGCAGAGGCCACGCAGTCGGCCGAACCCATCGTCACGCTGACACCCGAGGCGGCCGTCAAGGTCCGGGAGTTTCAAGCTGGAACGGATGCCGAGACGGTTCTGAGGGTGAGCGTGATTCCGGGCGGGTGCTCCGGTTTCGAATACGGGCTGGACATGGACACGTCGGTGCGCGAGGACGATTTCACCTTCGAGTCAGAGGGAGTGCCGGTCGTCATCGATCCGTTCAGCGCGCAGTACCTAGCCGGCCTTTCCATCGGATACCACAGTTCCTTTCAGGGCACGGGGTTCACGTTCGAGAACCCGAACGCGACCGGGAGTTGCGGCTGCGGGACCTCCTTCGCCGTCTAGCAGAACGCGGCCCCCGAGGCCCGGCGCGGAAGCCCGGGGTGCGCGGGTGAACGGCACGATGCCGTTTCGCGTCGGACTGACCGGGACGGTGGCCGCCGGCAAGAGCACGGTGGCCCGCGATCTGGCGGAACATGGCGCCACCGTCATCGACTCCGACGAACTCGCGCGCGAAGTCGTGCGTCCGGGATCCCCCGCGTACGCCCGCATCCGCGAGACGTTCGGGAGCGGGGTCATCGGCCCGGACGGGGCCATCGACAGATCCGCGCTCCGGGACGCGGCCTTCGCCGAAGAACAGGCCCGCGAACGCCTCGAAGAGATCTCTCACGCCGGAATCCGTGAACTCCGGGCCCGCCGAGTCGCCGAAGCGGCGGCGGCGGGCGTGCGCGTGATCGTCGAGGAAATCCCCCTCCTGTTCGAGGTCGGCCTGGAAGACGACTACGACATGATCGTCGTCGTGGATGCGCCGCGAGAGGTGCGCGAGGCGCGGGCGCGGGGGTCCCGTGGCTGGACCGCGGAGGAATTCGCCGCCATCGATGCAGCACAGCTTGCGGGTGCGGAGAAGCGGCGTCGGGCCGACCGCGTGCTCGACAACCGCGGCGATCCGGGAGAACTGGACGTTGCCGCGCGCGGACTCTGGCGGGAGATCCTCGACGCGGCGGGCGGGGACGGGTCTTGACCGCGTCCCCGATGTCACCGGTTCGCGCGGAGGCGCTCGAGGCGATCCGCAGCCGTCTGCGCGGCGCCTCGTCCGTCGTGCTCACGACCCATGTGAACCCCGATGGCGACGGGATCGGCAGCATGGTTGCACTGGCCTCCCGGCTGCTGCGGCACGGAGCCGAGGCCACGATCGTCACTCCGAGCCGGCCGCCGCCCTCGCTGCGATTCCTCCTCAGGGACATCCCGGCGCTCGTCGAGGAGGAC
The DNA here is from genome assembly GCF_947581915.1 of Candidatus Palauibacter scopulicola. NCBI lineage: Bacteria > Pseudomonadati > Gemmatimonadota > Gemmatimonadia > Candidatus Palauibacterales > Candidatus Palauibacteraceae > Candidatus Palauibacter > Candidatus Palauibacter scopulicola. The sequence continues at coordinate 43,894 of NZ_CANPWG010000056.1, read as the reverse complement.
CCGGCAGCCGCGGACCCGCTGAACGGGGCCGACACGATCGCCATCCTCGACACCGCCGAGCCGAAGCGTCTGGGGAGCCTGCCCGAGCATGCGGAGCGGACGGGGGGCGTCCTGATCGACCATCACCCGCCCGTGGGGTCTCCGCTCGTGCAACCGGCGATCCGCGATCCCTCCGCCTGCGCGACGGGCGAACTGGTCTACGACCTGCTCTCCCTTGACGACGAGGGGCTCACGCGCGCGGAAGCGGAAGCCCTCTACGCGGCGATTTCGACGGATACGGGCTCATTCCGCTTCTCGAACACCTCCCCCCGCGCGCACGCGATCGCGAGCGAACTGCTGGAGACGGGGGTGGATTCGGGCGCGCTGTTCCGCGAGCTGTACGGCGTGTACAGCCGGGGGCGGCTGGCCCTCATGCGGTTGGCCCTCGAGCGCCTGGAGGTCGATCCTCGCGTCCCCATCGCCTGGATCGCGCTGGACCGTCGGGCCCTTTCCAGGACGGGTGCGCGCAGCGAGGACATGGAAGGTCTGGTCGAGTTCCCGCGCCGACTCGCGGGAATGGAGGTCGGACTCCTCTTCCGCGGCCTCGCGCGCGACCGGACGAAGGTCTCGCTGCGTTCGAACGGGGAGGTGGACGTGTCCGGCGTCGCACAACTCCTCGGCGGCGGCGGACACGCGAAGGCTTCCGGCGTCCTCGTTGAACTTGATCTGGACGAGGCGGTGCGAGTCGTGCTGGATGCGTTGCGCCCGCTCGTGGAAGCGGCCGTCGCCTCGAAGCGGGACCGGTAGCGCGGACCGACCGGCCGCGTGGTCGGGCTCTTTCCGATTGGCCCCGTGCGGGAGTTCGGCGTATGTTCCGGGGGTGCCGTGCGTTCGGGGCCGCCTGAAACGGGGCTCGGGGTGGGGATTCGGCGGGGAGGGTGCGATGGACGCGAAAGTCACGAAGGACATGCCGTACGCAGGGAACGGGATCATGGACGATCCGGGTTCTCGCGCGGCCCGGCTCGGCGACCTCGGTCGGCGCATCCCTCCCCCCCGCATCGCGGACGTGTGGCTCTTTCCGCCGCTCCCCCAAGTCGAGGAATCTTCCGAGTTTTTCCTCTTCACGAGCATCCTCGAGGACGGTGGGCGCGCGCTGTACAGCGCGCGCATGGTGCCGGCCAACGGCACGCCCTCCCACCAGGTGGTTGTGGAGCACGGTCGGGCGCCGGCGAACCGCGTGCCCGGTCTGGTGGCCGGGCTGCAGCGGCGACTTGGACAGCCCGCGGCCGTCCGTCACATACCCATCGAAGGTGACGGCGCGCGCTGGGAGGCTCTCCTGGAGCAGTCGCGGGAGGCGGATGCTTCCGTTGATCGCGCCGGACAGGGTCGTTAGCTTCGGCAGACGCGAGGATCGGCCGCGAAGGCCGAGCGATGGCCCGTTTCCGACGGTGTAATGCTTAAGTGAGCCCTCCCGAAACTCCACGCCGAGGCGTGTCCCGAGAAGAGTTGCGTCGCGCCCTGGAAGCCGGCGGGCACCGGTTTACGATCCAGCGCGCGGCGGTGTACCGCGTGCTGTCCGGCACGTCCTCTCACCCGACGGCGGACGACGTCTTCACCTCGGTGCGCGAGCGGATTCCCGACATCAGCCTCGCCACGGTCTACAAGGCGCTCGAGGCGTTCGTGACCTGCGGGGTCGCGCGCAAGCTCTCTTTCGGCGTGGGTCCGGCGCGCTACGATGGCCGAACCGACGATCACGAGCATATCCGCTGCCTCTCCTGCGGCCGCGTTCAGGACGTCGAGGGCCTGCGGCCGCGCGACTGGATGGAGAGTTTGGCCGAAATGACGCCGTTCAACGTCGTCGGCTATCGGCTCGAGCTGGAGGGCTACTGCCCCGACTGCCTGCACTGAACGAGGCCGATCTGCCCCGCAGCCTCGCGGAGCACGCCTGGACGGACCGCCACAACTTCCTCGACCTCCCGCCTGAACTGTGCCGCTGGGCGGCGGCGGACGCCGTCATCCTCCCGATCCCCTACGAAGCGACGACGAGCTGGGGGACGGGCACGCGCGAGGGTCCGGCGGCGATCATCGAGGCGTCCCGCTACATCGAGTGGTATGACGAGGAACTGGATCGCGAGCCGTACGAAGTCGGCGTGTGCACGCTCCCGTCCATCGACCTCGGCACGGTCGGCCCGGAGCCCGCGATCGCGAGGCTGCGGGCCCTCTACGACGATCTGCTGGAAGCCGCCGGGGACCGGTTCATCATCGGATTGGGCGGAGAACATTCGGTTTCCAGCGCTCCCGCCGGCGCGTGGGCGGACCGGCTCGGCGGCGACGTCACGATTCTCCAGTTCGACGCGCACACGGACCTCAGGGATCGTCACCACGACTCTCCGTGGAATCACGCCTGCGTCATGCGCCGCGTACTCGAGCACCTGCCGGACGGCGGGAACCGGGGGAAGGCGGCGGACATCGTGGCGGTCGGGATCCGCGCGCTCACGCGGGAGGAACGGGACGTCATTCGCGAACACCGCATCGAGGTCGTGTTCGCGCACGAGATGCGCCGGGAGGGCTGGATCGAGAGGGCGGTGGAGGCGCTTGGGGAGAACGTCTACATCACGTTCGACGTGGACTTCTTCGATCCGTCGCTGATGCCGGCCACCGGTACGCCGGAGCCCGGGGGCGGAAGCTGGTGGGACGCGCTGGATCTGCTCTCCCGGGTCTTCGGCGAGCGCAACGTCGTGGGCGCGGACATCGTGGAACTCGCCCCTCGGCGCGGCGAGGAGGCGTCGGCCTTCACGGCGGCGAAGCTTGCCTACAAGATGATCGGGTTCTGGTCGGAGTACCGGTAATCCTGCAGGCCGCCGTGGCGGTCAGGCGGTTGCGACGCGCCGCTGCTCGATGCGCTCGAGTTCCTCGGCCACGAGCTGCCGGCGCAGCAGGCGCGCGTAGGCGCCGTCGGCGGCGATCAGATCCTCGTGCCTGCCGCGCTCCACGAGGCGTCCGTCCCCGAGGACCAGGATCATGTCGGCCGTGCGCACCGCCGATACGCGGTGGGACACGATGATCGAGGTGCGCCCGGACATGTACTCCCGCAGAGCCTCCAGGATCGCGGTTTCCGTCTCCGAATCCACGGCCGACAGCGCATCGTCCAGGACGAGCACCGGCGCGTCCCGGTGGACCGCCCGGGCCAGCGTGGCTCTCTGTTTCTGTCCGCCGGAGAGGTTGATGCCGCGTTCGCCCAGCCGCGTGTCGATCCCGTCTGGAAGGATGGCCAGCGTCTTCTCCAGTTGCGATACGGCGAGCGCGCTGCGGAGGTCGTCCGAGACCGGCTCCCCCGCACCCTTCTCGCCGTGCAGGAGTTCGATGTTCGTCCTCAGTCGCATGCTGAACAGGAACGGCTCCTGCGGCACGAAGGCCATCGAGTCACGCAGCGAGCCCAGTTCGAGGTCCCGGATATCCACGCCATCCAGGCGAATCGTCCCCTCCGTCACGTCGTAGAGACGGGGGATGAGCGCGGCCAGCGTGGACTTGCCGCTCGCGGTCGCGCCGACGATGGCGACGGTCTGCCCCGGTTCGATACGGAAGGAGATGTTCCGCAGCACGTCGCGCTCCGTCCCCGGATAGCGGAAGGAAACGTCGTCGAACTCGATCGCGCCCCGCACGGACCCGAGCGAGACCGGCGACTCGGGGTCGCGGACCGCGGGAACGATGTCGAACAGTTCGTTGAGGCGGCCCATCGAGGCGGCGCCACGCTGAAAGAGGTTCGTGACCCAGCCAAGCGCGATCATGGGCCACATCAGCATCGTGAGGTAGAAGGAGAAGGCGACGAAATCGCCGAGCGTGATGGCGCCGCGGATGACTTGTCCGCCTCCGAACCACAGGACGACGACGGCGCCGAGGCCGGCGAAGAACATCAGCGACGGGTGGAACAGCCCCCATACGCGGGCGAGGGAGAGATTGCGCGACTTGTAGTCCCGGTTGAGGGTCTCGAAACGCCGGGCCTGGGCCTCCTCGCGCACGTACGCCTTCACGATGCGGGTTCCCGCCAGGTTCTCCTGGGCGAAGTTGGAGATCTCCGAGAACTGGGCCTGGATTCTCTCGAAGCGCTCGTGAATCTGCCGGCCGAAGACGAACACGATGGGGGGGAGGACGACCATCGGGATCATCGCCCAGAGCGTGAGCATGGGGTCGATCCAGATCATGAGCCCGAGCGCCAGCGTCGCGACGGTGGCGGTGTTCACCGCATACATGATCGCGGGTCCGGCGACCATGCGGACCGCCTGCACGTCGTTCGTCGCACGACTCACGAGATCGCCCGTCCGCCAGGCGTCGAAGAACTGCGGCGGGAGCCTGAGGAGGTGCGCGAAGAGGGCGCCCCGGATATCTGTCTCCATGCGGCGGCTCAGCCCGTTGAGAAGCTTGCGCATCCAGAATCTCGTCGCGCCGGCGACGACGGAAATCGCCGTGAGCACGAGGGCGTAGCGCAGGATGAGGTCGGTGCGGAGTTCCCTCTCCAGCGCGTCGACCGCCATCTTGAGCACCCATGGGCCCGCGACCGTGAACAGGTTGCTCATGATCACGAGCGTAAGCCCGGCCGCGATTCCCACGCGGTACGGACGGAAGTAGGGTAGCAGCGCTGTGAGCGATCTCAAGAGGTCTCCGCGTGGAGCCGCCGGGCGTTTACTCTGCGGGGTGCCGTTCGAACGTATGTGCGGGTTGCAGGCCGTACAACGACACGATGAGAGGGACAGGATGGAACGGACAACGTCAGCGGTTCTCGCCGCGCTGGGCGCGATGACCGCGATGGTCGCGGGCTGTGCGCCGGAGATCGGCCCCGGGGCGGAGGGGAGCGCGGATGCGAACGACGCGTCCGCGGTGAGTGCGCCGCCCGCGTCACCCGTGCGTCGCCCGCCGGCTGCGCCTGTGGCCGGGGGGGCGGTGGCCGAGCCGGGCGGCGCGCCGGAGATGACGTACACGATGGTGACGGTACAGGCCGGCGCGGAACTGGAGGTCGAGCTCATCGATGCGATCCGCACGGGCGACCTCCGGCCCGGGGACGCCCTGAAGTTCGGGGTGACGCGGCCGTTGATCGAGAACCACGTCGTCCTGGTGCCGCTGAACTCGCTGATCAATGGCGAGATCACCGCGGTCGGGGCCGCCGCCGAAGACGGGGATGACGATGAAGCCGGTGGGGCGGGCGAACGCGTGATGGTGAAGGTCCACTTCGTCGATGTCTTCTTCAACGGAGCGTCCTGGCCCCTGTCGGCGTCGGTGGTGGAGGTCATGCCGGGGCCGGGAGGCGAAGCGGCGACCGGAGGGGCGGCCGGCATGAATCTGGGTCGCGTCCTCGCCGGCGGTCGTCAAGGCGCGGTCGCGGGCGCCGCGGCGGGAGCCGCACGGGGTTCCGCGGTCCTGCTCGCGGCCGACGGAGCGGGACCGGCGCTCCCGGCCGGAACGATCCTCAGGTTGCGGCTCGACGAACCCCTGGTGTTCGGGCTTCCGAACAGCTGAGGACCGGAGGCGGCGCCGGCGTGCGCGTCCGGTCAGACACCGATTCTGGGACACTCGGGTTCGAGCGGACATTCCCCGCAACGCGGGGCCCGGGCGAGGCAAAGCGAGCGGCCGAACGTGATGAGCAGCATGTGCATGCGGAAGCGCTCGGAGGGCGGGACGGTCCGCGAGAGGGTGGCGTAGGTCAGGTCGGCGGAAGCCCGCGGGGGGACCCACGCGAGACGCCGCGCGATCCGGAGGACGTGCGTGTCGACCGGGAGTACGGGCCGGCGGAGCGAGAAGCAGAGTACGCACGCGGCGGTCTTCACCCCGACGCCCCGGAAGGTCGTGAGGTAGGCGATCGCCTCATCGTCGCCCATCTCCTCGAGGTGGTCGAGCGTGATCCGCCCCACCTCGGCCCGGAGTCGCTCGAGCGCGGCGCGGATGGCCGGCGCTTTCTGGTTCGCGAGGCCGGCGACGCGCACGGCATCCTCGAGCTCGGCCGGCGCGGCTCGAAGTACGGATTCCCACGAGATCGGCCCGGTGGGAGAGTCTTCGCCCGCCGCCTCCCCGACATCCTCGGCCGGATACCGCGCCGCGAGCGTTCGCCAGGCGCGATCCCGGTTCTCGTCGGTCGTCGACTGGCTGAGGATCGTGAGGACGAGCTCGTCCAGAGGGGCGAGGCGAGGCTTGTCGGGGACGGCGAAGCGCCCGGAAAGGCGCTTGAGGACGAGGTCGGTCCCGGGACTCACGTGTGGCGTCTCTCCCTTTCCGGCGGTGCGACTCCCGCCCCCCGGGCGAACCTTCTACGTTTGCGCCTGCCGAATTTACCCGGACGCCGCGAACTCCAGCAACGAGCCGCAGGGCTCGTGAGGACCTGACGCTTGGATCCCCGTCTGACCGAGGGTCGCAATCCGCGTACCCGCGCCATCGATCGTGCGGACAGCGCGACGATCGTCCGCATGATACAGGCGGAGGACCGCGCGGTGCCGGAGGCCGTCGCCTCGCAGGCGGATGCGCTCGCACGCGTCATCGATGACGTCGTGGCGCGCTTCCGTCGCGGCGGGCGGCTCGTCTACGTCGGTGCCGGGACGAGCGGCCGCCTCGGCGTGCTCGACGCGGCGGAGTGTCCGCCTACGTTCGGTGTGGATCCGGGCCTCGTGCAGGCCATCATTGCCGGAGGCTCCGGGGCGCTCGTGCGGAGCGCCGAGGGGGCGGAGGATTCCCGGAGCGGAGGGGCCGAGGCGGTCCGGGCATTCGGCGTCTCGCCTGCGGATCTCGTGCTCGGGATCGCGATGTCGGGCACCACGCCGTACGTCCTCGGGGCGCTGGCGGAGGCGGCGTCGCGCGGGGCGGGGACGGGATTTCTCGGATGCACCGCTCCGCCCGCGGAGGTCGCGGAACTGGCGGAGCACCTCATCCTGCCGCTCGTCGGGCCGGAAGTCATCGCCGGTTCGACCCGCCTGAAGGCGGGGACGGCGACGAAGCTCGTGCTCAACACGATCACCACCGGGGCGATGATCCGCAGCGGTCGCGTGTTCGAGAATCTCATGGTCGACCTCCGCGCGCGATCCGCGAAGCTCGTCGACCGCGGGCTCCGCATTTTCGTCACGCTCACGGGGGCATCGCGCGAGGAAGCGCGCCGCGCGCTGATCCGTACGGGCGGCGCGGTGAAGACGGCGCTCGCGATGCATGCGCTGGGCGTCGACCGCGCCACGGCCGAGCGATACCTCGACTGCGCGGACGGCTTTCTGGGCGTCGCGGTCGAGCGCTTCGGCGGCCCGGAGCGTCCCGGTTACGGTGGCTACCCGGCGGCGCCGGGCCGGCCAGACGGCGCGGCGCTGCTCGCGCAACTGGGCGCCGGGCCGGCCCGTCTCGCCGCCGCCCGCGCCGCGGGCGCCGCGGCCGAAGCGAACGGGCAGCGCATCCCCGCGCCTCGAACCGCGTGGACGCCGGCCCAGCACGCCGCGCACCTGGCGGATTTCGAGCGGAGCGCCGTGCGGCCGCGAGTCCAACGGTGGCTTGCTGCCGATCCGGGAGGGTCCCTCCCGACATTCGAGGACTGGACGGCGAGCCCCGATCCGCCCGAACGCGGCTTCGAGACGGGCGTCGCCGCCTTCTCCGCCGAGCGGGCCGCCACGGTGGCTGCCGTGGTCGATGGTCCGGAGCCGGCCGGGGCGGCTCTCGCCCGTCGCGCCCGCATCGGCTCCGAGACGTTGACGTTGTATCAGTTTCTGCGGGGCGTGGCGCAGCACGACGCCGCGCACGAAACGAGGCTGCGGGAGCGTGTGCACCCGGCGCTGCTGGCCGAGGCGGACGGGTGACCCTCTGGGTCGGTGTGATGTCGGGGACTTCGCTGGACGGCATCGACGTTGCCGTCGTCGAGACGGCAGGCGACGGCGAGCGGCCGGCGGACTGGCGCGTCGTTGCTTTCGAGACGGAGCACTACGACAGCGCCGCGCGCGCACGGATCGCGGGGGCCATCACTTCGGGGAGCGCCGCGGCGATCTGCGCGCTCGACTTCGAGCTGGGCGAGCGGATCGGCGCGGCCGTGAACCGGGCGTTGGCTTCCGCCTCGCTCCGGCCGGCCGACATCGAAGCCATCGGCAGCCACGGCCAGACCGTGTGGCATGAGCCGCCCGAAGGCGCCCGGGGAGGGTCGACGCTGCAACTCGGCCAGCCGGCGGTCATCGTCGAGCGCACCTCGTGCACGGTAGTGTCGGACTTTCGCGTGCGGGACATGGCGGCGGGCGGGGAAGGCGCGCCGCTCACGGCGTACACCGACTGGCTCCTCTTCCGCGCGCGGGAATCACGCGCGATTCAGAACATCGGCGGTATTGGCAACGTGACGGCGCTCCCCGCCGAATCCAGCGGGGCGACGCCGCAGGCCTACGACACCGGTCCCGGGGTCGTGCTCATCGATGGGGCGGTCGAGTTCCTTACGGAAGGGCGATCCCGCTTCGATCTCGATGGGGAGATGGCGCGGCGCGGCGTCGCGAGGGAGGACGCGCTCGCCGATTGGCTGAGCGATCCCTTCTTCAGTCTGCCCCCGCCGCGGTCGACGGGACGCGAGCGCTTCTCGCGGGACCGGCTGCTGGAATGGCTGCGGCGACACGCCGCGCTCTCGCCCGAAGACACGATCGCCACCCTGACGGAACTCACGGCGCGCACGGTCGCGGACGCCTACCGCTGGATCGAGGAGCCGTTTGCGGCGTGCTATCTCAGTGGCGGCGGAGCCCGGAACCCGGTGCTTGCATCGCGGCTGGAGGAGCTGCTGGATCCGGTGCCCGTCCACGATCTGTCCGCCCTCGGCCTCGACCCGGACGCCCGCGAGGCCGTCGCCTTCGCGCTCCTGGCGAGGCAGCACGTGCTCGGGTATCCGGCCAACGCGCCGTGGGCCACGGGTGCGCGCGGCCCCCGCCTGCTCGGAGTGCGGACCGCCGCGTGACCCGATCCGACGTGGACCCGGCCCGGGTCGTCATCGAAGCGCTCCGGCTCGATCGCTGGTCTCCGGATGAAGTGGAGCGGCGTGCGGACCGGGCGCTTGCCCTTGGGGTGGGCGGGTTCATCCTGTTCGGCGGCGACGCGGATCGCGTCGGTCGCCTGGTCGAGCGAATCCGCGACGACGCGGCGCGGCCGCTCTGGATCGGGGCGGACCTGGAGCGGGGCGCGGGCCAGCAGATCCGGGGCCTGATCGAGTTGCCGCCGCCCGCGGCACTCGCGTCCCGGCCGCGTCCCGACGCGGCCGTCGCGGCGGCGGGGCGCGTCACGGCTTGTGAAGCGCTGTCCGTCGGGATCAACTGGGTGATCGCGCCGGTGCTCGATCTGGATGCCGAACCTGACAATCCGATCATTGCCACGCGCAGTTTCGGTGCGGACCCGCGGCGCGTCGGAGAGCTGGGTGTCCGCTGGATCGACGCCTGCCAATCCACCGGCGCCGCAGCCTGCGCGAAGCACTTTCCCGGTCACGGCAGGACGACCGAGGACTCGCATATCGGACTCCCCTCCATCGATGTCTCCGCCGAACTGCTCGATGAAGATCTGGCGCCCTTCGCGGCCGCAGCGGACCGGGTCGCCAGCGTGATGGTGGCGCACGTCGCCTATCCGGCGCTCGGCGGCGAACGGGCGGCGACGGTGGAGCCGAAGATCGTCTCGGGACTCCTTCGCGGACGGCTGGGTTTCGAAGGCGTCGTGAGCACGGATGCCATGATCATGGGCGGCGCCGGCTCCGACGATGCGAGCGCCGCCGTCGAGGCGGTCGCCGCGGGGTGCGATCTCATCTGCTATCCGACCGACGCCGAGGCGACGGTCACGTCGCTGGCGCGGGCCGGCGACGACCCGCTCTTCGCCGCCAGGCTGGAGGAGGCCTCGGCCCGTTCGGCCCGCAACTGTCCGCCCTCCGCCCCCGCGTCGCGGCCGGAGTTCGAACCGGTCGCGTTCGCCCGCGATACGATCACGGGGGATGTGGAGGTCCTGCGCAGTTGGAGGCCGCGGGCGCCGACGAGGGTCGTCGGGGTGTCGGACGACCCGGATGTCGGCCCGCCGGCCGGCCGCGCCGGAGCGTTGGGCACGATCGTCGCCGAAGACCTGCGCGCGGCCGGCTGGCGGGTCACGGACAGTTCCGATGCCGGACAGTGCATCGTCGTGCTCGCCGCGACGCCGCGCGGCTGGAAGGGCCGGGGCGCACCCGCGGCCGACGTCGTTGAGCGGACGCGCGCCCTCGTCCGCTCCGCCCGCCGCGGCCTCGTCGTCCTGCTCGGCCACCGCCGCTGGCTCGATGTGCTGGGCGTCCCCGGCATCTGCGCGTGGTCCACCGAAACGGTGATGGAACGAGCCGCCGCGGACTGGCTGCGCCTGGCGGCCGGCGCGGCGGCGGGGGCGCCGCCCGGCCGAGGGGACCGTTGAGTCCGGCCGACTGGTGGATCGTCGCGATCTACCTCGCGCTCACGTTCGGCGTCGGACTGTGGCTCTCGCGCCGGGCGCGCGGGAGCATCGTCGACTTCTTCGTCGGGGGACGCGCGCTGCCGTGGTGGCTCGCGGGCACGTCGATGGCCGCGACCACCTTCTCGGTGGATACGCCGCTCTATGTCTCGGCCCTCATCGCGCGCCGGGGCATCGCCGGCAACTGGGAATGGTGGTCCTTCGGCCTCTCCCACCTCCTTCTCATCTACCTCTTCGCGCGTCTGTGGCGCCGCGCCGGGATCGTCACCGATGTGGAACTGACGGAACTTCGCTATGGCGGTCGCCCCGCCGCCGTCCTGCGCGCCACACGCGCCTTCCTGTTCGCGGTGCCGATCAACTGCATCTCGATCGGCTTCGTGATGCTGGCCATGCGCAAGGTCGTCGAGGCTCTCGGGCTCCTCCCGGACCTGTCCGGCTGGATGCCGGGAGACGAGCGCCTGTGGGCGGTCGTGGCCCTCTCCATCTTCGTGCTCGCCTACGCGAGCATCGCCGGGCTGTGGGGTGTCGTCGCGACGGACTTCTTCCAGTTCTTCCTCGCGCTCTTCGGGGCCATTCTCGTGGCCGCCTTCGCCCTGGCGGAAATCGGGGGGATCGCGGAACTCAAGGCTCAACTGGCCGCGGCGGGGCGGAGCGATGTACTGGGGATGGTCCCCCGGCCGGGGTCCGAGGCCCTCCCGTTCGGGACCTTCCTCGCCTACCTCGGCATCCAGTGGTGGGCCTTCCGCCGCTCCGACGGCGGGGGCGAGTTCGTGCAGCGCCTCCTCGCCTGCCGCACCGAAGCGGACGCCGAGCGCGCCGCATGGTGGTTCGTGTGGCTTCACTACGTGGTCCGTGCGTGGCCCTGGGTGCTCGTCGGACTCGTGGCCGTCGTGGTCTTCCCGGATCTGGCCGATCCCGATCTGGGGTATCCGATGCTCATGCTGCGCTACCTTCCCGCGGGTCTCCTGGGACTCGTCGTCGCGTCGTTCTTCGCCGCCTTCATGTCGACCGTCTCCACGCAGATCAACTGGGGCGCGAGCTATCTCGTGAACGACCTCTACGCCCGCTTCGTGGACCCGGACGCTCCGTCCGCGCGACTCGTCCTGCTGGGCCGGCTCGCTTCGGCCTGCATCGTTGCGGCCGCGACGGCGGCGGCGTTCTTCGCCGATGACATCGGGGCCCTGTTTCGCTTCATGATCGCCATCGGCACGGGGCCCGGGGCGGTGCTCATCCTGCGCTGGTTCTGGTGGCGGGTGAACGCGTGGGCCGAACTCGCCTCCATGCTCGCCGGCTTCGCCATCGCGCTCTGCTCCTATCTTCCCGCGTTCGGTGCGATGGAGTTCGGGACGCGGCTCGCGCTGACCGCCTTCGGCTCGGCGGCGGTCTGGCTTCCCGTGATGTGGTTCACCCGCCCGGAGGACGAGGCGACCCTGCTGAAGTTCTATCGGCGGGTGCGGCCCTCCGGGCCGGGCTGGCGGTCGATCCGCGAGCGCGCGGGTGTCGCTCCCGACTTCCCCCTCCACGAAGGGCTCCTGCGGACGGCGGGAGCCACGCTGCTCCTGTTCGGCGCGATGTTCGCCCTCGGAGCCATGCTGCTGCTCGAACCGCGAACCGCCGCCCTTTCCGCCGGTGTGGCCGCTCTGGGCGGCGCCGGGCTCTGGATCCTGCGCGCCCGGCGCTGACGCGGGTTTTGCCATGGGGTGCCGGCCCCCGTCCGGCGCGGCTCTCCGGCTTGACCACAACATATGGTGTAGTTATCATTTGAAGGCCACCACATGTAGCGGTGCGTGTGGAAAAAACACGGATTTTGTGTGGAAAAGCTGTGGAGTCGTGGAAAACCGCCCGACGATCCACAGCGGTCGCATACGAAGGAACCAGAACGATGGGCGCGGGGCCAATGACGATCTCCGCGCTCGTCAGGCTTCCCGGCCTAGGCCGGCATTCGACTCGCGCGGTCGTCGGGTCCCGGCCGAAGCCGGTTTTTTCCGCGGATTGACCTGGTTTGTGGACGGTCGAGAACAGGAAGGCGGGGGGCGGCAATGAATCCACCGGATGTGGCGGTGCGGGAGGGCGCGTCGACGAGCGCCCCGGTACGGGGTGAGATGCGGATGGGATCCAATGCCAGGCCGGCCGACCTCGCCGAGCCCGGACTTGCCGAGAACGCGCGGACCGTGCTGGCGCGCCGGTATCTGAAGAAGAACGACCGTGGGGAGCCCATCGAGGGGCCGCGCGACCTCTTCTGGCGCGTGGCCGATGTCGTCGCGTCGCAGGATGGCCGCTACGGGGCGACGGACGAAGCGATCCTCGAACGCACGGAGCGCTTCTATCACCTGATGGCCGACGGCATCTTCGAGCCGAACAGCCCTACGCTCATGAACGCCGGGCGTCCTCTCGGGCAACTCTCCGCGTGCTTCGTGCTTCCCGTTCCGGACAGTCTCGACGGCATCTACGAGACGCTGCGGGACATGGCCCTCATCCATCAGAGCGGTGGCGGCACCGGGTTCGGTTTCAGTCGCCTTCGTCCGTCCGGTGATGTCGTCAAGTCGACGATGGGCGTGGCGAGCGGCCCGGTCAGTTTCATGGAGGTCTACGATGCCTCGACCGAGGCCGTGAAGCAGGGCGGCACGCGGCGGGGCGCGAACATGGGCATCCTGCGCGTCGATCACCCGGACATCCGCCATTTCATCGGGTGCAAGGCGGACAAGACCCGGATCACGAATTTCAACATCTCGGTCGGCGTGACCGACGCCTTCATGGCGGCGGTCCGGGCGGGTTCGGACTACGATCTCATCAGCCCGCGGACCGGCGATGTCGTGGACCAGCTGAACGCCGGCGAGGTGTTCTCGAGCATCATCTCCAGCGCGTGGCGGAACGGCGAGCCCGGAGTCTTCTTCATCGACGAGGCGAACCGCTACAACCCGGTCCCGCACCTCGGCGACTACGAAGCCACGAACCCCTGCGGCGAACAGCCGCTGCTCGCCTACGACGTATGCAATCTCGGCTCGATCAACGTGGGCTATTTCGTCGACGATCGGGGTCGGATCGACTGGGACGGGCTCGGCCAGGCCGTCCACGCATCGACCCGTTTCCTCGACAACGTGATCGATGCCAACCGCTACCCGCTCCCGAAGATCGAAGATCTGTCGCAGCGGATCCGCCGTGTCGGCCTCGGGATCATGGGATGGGCCGACATGCTCGTAAGAATCGGCGAACCCTACGGTTCCGAGCGCGCGGTCGAACTCGCGTGCGAGTTGATGGCGTTCGTTGACGAGGAATCCAAGGTCGAGTCCGAACGGCTGGCCGCCGAGCGCGGCGTCTTTCCCGAGTGGGAGCGATCGATCTGGGGTCCGGACGAGACCTGCGCCCGGGACGCCGACGGCAATCGGATCCGCCCCGAACGCCGGCTCCGCAACTGCAACCTGACAACGGTCGCACCGACGGGGACCATTTCGATCATTGCGGGGTGTTCAAGCGGGATCGAACCGCTGTTCGCGGTCGCGTTCATGAGGAATCAGGCAGGCGTGCTGATGCCGGATGTGAATCCGGACTTCGTGCGCCGTGCGAAGGAAGGGGGTTGGTATTCCGAGGAGCTGATGCAGCGCATCGCCGACGAGGGCCACATCCACTTCGATGAAGTGCCGGGGGATGTCCAGGGGATCTTCGTCACGGCGCACGATGTTCCGCCCGAGCAGCACATTCGCATGCAGGCGGCGTTTCAGGCGCACTGCGACTCCGCCATCTCGAAGACGTGCAACTTTGCGACGACCGCCACGGAGGAGGACGTGCGCAAGATCTACGAGATGGCGTACGAGTTGCGGTGCAAGGGGGTCACCGTCTACCGCGATGGGTCGCGTGACGAGCAGGTGCTGTCGACGGGCAGCACGGCGAAGGATGTCCAGCGTCAGACGAGTGAGAGCGGTTCGGCCATCGCGGCGGACGGAGTCCAGCTCGAAGCCGTCGATGTGGAGCCCGGGTTCGCCGGAGATCTCGCGGACACGCTGACCCGGCTCGCCGCCGCGGAGGCGCAGAACGACGAACTGCAGGAGCATAACCGGAAGCTCGAGAATGCCGTCGAGCAGAAGGAGCGGCGGATCACCGAACTCGAAGGTTCCAGAATGCGCCGCGTCGAGAGGCGGCAGCGGCCTGCCGTGCTGCGGGGTCACACCCGGCAGATCGAATCGCCGCTGGGTACGATGTACGTGACGATCAACGAGGACGACCAGGGGCGCCCGTTCGAGGTCTTCGTCGCCCTCGGCAAGACGGGCGGGGCGGCGATGGCCGATGCGGAAGCCATCGGACGGCTCTGTTCGCTCGCCCTGCGCTCGGGGGTCTCGCTGCGAGATGTGCACAAGCAGTTGCGCGGGATCTCTTCCGACCGGGCCGTCGGACTCGGGGCCAGCAAGGTGCTCTCGGGCCCCGACGCGATCGCTCAGGTCATCGAACGCTATCTCGAGGAGAAGGAAGGGATTCAGCAGACGCTTCCCATCGAGGATGTCGAGACCGCCCGGAGGAAGAACACGAATGGGGGCGCCCGGTCGGCGCAACGCCCCGTGATCGAACGTTACCAGGAGTCGGCGGCCCGGCTCTTCCTCGGAGCGTGCTCGGAGTGCGGCAGCAGTCTCGCTTTTGAGGAAGGCTGCGCGAAGTGCTACGCTTGCGGCTACAGCGAGTGCGGCTGACGCCACAGGTTCGCCCGCGGCAGTAGATTCGGGGGCGGACCGGCGCTTGGCCGCCCGCTCACCGAACCGCCGGGGGAAGCCCTTGAACGCTCCGTCTTCTTCGCGTCGCTCGACGATATCCGTCGATATCGGAGGCGTCCGCGTGGGCAGCGCCCATCCCATCGTCGTCCAGTCGATGACGAACACCGATACGGCGGATGTGGCGGCCACGGCGGACCAGGTCCGGGCACTCCACGAGGCGGGCTCGGAAATCGTCCGCATCACGGTGAATACGCCACGTGCCGCCCGGGCGGTGCCGCGGATCGCGGAGCATCTTTCCGGCCAGGGGATCGACGTCCCGCTTGTCGGCGACTTCCACTTCAACGGGCACATTCTCCTGCCCGGCCATCCCGATTGCGCCGCCGCGCTCTCCAAGTTTCGCATCAACCCGGGCAACGTCGGCCGCAAGCGGCGCGATGAGCAGTTCGCGACGATCGTCCGCTGTGCGATCGAGCACGACAAGCCGGTCCGCATCGGGGTCAACTGGGGCTCGCTGGACCAGATGCTCCTGACCCGGCTCATGGATGAGAACGCGCGCCGCCCGGAACCGCTGGATGCGCACCGCGTGACGCTCGACGCGATCGTGGAAAGTGCGCTGGCCTCGGCCGAAACCGCGGAAAGCATCGGTCTCGGGTCCGACCGGATCGTACTCAGCGCGAAGGTGTCGCGCGTGCCGGATCTCGTGACCGTGTACCGCGAACTCGCGTCCCGCTGCGACTACCCGCTGCACCTCGGGCTCACGGAAGCGGGGATGGGACGGAAGGGCACGGTCGCGTCTTCGGCCGCCCTCGCCATCCTGCTCTCCGAGGGGATCGGCGATACGATCCGCGTGTCGTTGACGCCCGAACCCGGCGCCGACCGGACCGAGGAGGTTCGAATCGCGCAGCAGCTGCTGCAGTCGCTCGAGTTGAGGAGTTTCAAGCCTCAGGTGACGGCCTGCCCGGGCTGCGGAAGGACGACGAGCACCTTCTTCCAGCAGTTGGCGCTCGATGTCGAGAGCCATATTGCGGACCGTCTTGCGGCCTGGCGGGAGCGCTATCCCGGCGTCGAGGATCTCTCCGTGGCCGTGATGGGGTGCGTGGTGAACGGGCCCGGCGAGTCGAAGCATGCGGACCTCGGTATTTCGCTGCCGGGGGTGGCCGAAGCGCCGACCGCGCCCGTCTACGTCGATGGCAAGCACCACTCGACGCTGCGCGGCGATGGGATCGTGGAGGAGTTCCTGCGGATTCTCGACGGATACGTCGAACGCCGCTTTTCCTGACTGGGGGAGAACTGCCGGCTGGCGGCGGGCGTCCGGCTAACGGCGGGCCTTCTGGCGACGCCGACGCCGACGCCGACGGCGCTCCGCCGCCTTCATCTTGCGACGACGCGCCTCGCTCGGCTTCTCGTAGAACCGGTGCTTCTTGATATCCCGGAAGATCCCGGCTCGCTGAACCTTGCGGCGGAACTTCCGCAGCGCGCGGTCGAGTTCTTCGTTGTCGCGTAGCGTGTACTGCAAGTGTAAGCCTCCTGACAGGGCACCTCTGACGGCCCGTAGACACAACGGGGCCGAAGTTTAGCCGCCGTCGTGGCGGCGCGTCAAATACTCCGCCTGTCTCGCCCGCGCCCCGTCGGGGCCCGATCCTCTCCCAGGCGGTGTCGCGGCGGTCGCATCCGACGCGGAGATGGGGCGGGAGGTTTGCATCGAGGGCACGTTGCAGCCTATAGTAGGTCTTGGAAGCCCGAGGACCGTGCGGCTGGGATGAAGGGGAATCGTGGAGATTGTCCGACCTTCCGGCGGCACGGTCTTTTGCGTCTCTGGCTGCTACGTAAGACGTAAGGAGGCTGAACATGGCAGGTCCCGTCGCCATCTCATCCGACGGCACCCTCGAAGTCGAAGGCCACGCATATCTGATTCCCGCCGAGTTCTCCGCCCGCGAAGTTTACAGTTACCGCCGCCTCATGGAACCGATACCGGATATCCCGGGCGGAACGAGTCTCAACCCGGAACAGCGCCGCCGCCAGCGCGCTTACTTTCTCCGCCGTGCCGCCGCCTGTATCATCCCGGGCTTGCAGGTGAAATCCCTCGAGGGGCTCCCGCTCGGCCAGCTGCAGCACATGCACGAGTGGATCGTAGCCCACCGACCCGATCTCTCGGAGGCCGGCCGGCTGCCTGGATAGGAACCGTGGCCTCCCACGCCGCTTGGGCCACGGATGAGCGCAGGTTTCCGCAGAGCGAAGATCGTCAGCACGATCGGACCCGCCTCCTGGGATCCGGATGTGCTCCACGACCTCATTGAAGTCGGGACCGACGCAGTCCGCATCAACTTCACTCACACGCCGACGGATCGCGCCGCCAGCCTCGTCCGCAGAATCTCCGACGTAGCCCGCGATGTCGGCCGGCCGGTGGCGATCATCGGAGATCTCGGGGGACCGAAGATCCGGGTGGGGGACCTGCCCGGCGACCAGCTCGACATCGAGCCCGAAGGCACATACTGGTTCTTTCCCGAAGGCGATGACGCTCCCGCCGACAGCTCCCCCGGCCGACGGATTCCGACCACCTATCCGGAGCTGGCCGAGGAGGTCGCGCCCGGCAACCGGATCCTGCTCGACGATGGCCACTTCGAGTTCGCGGTCCGCGAAGTCTCCGACGACCCGCCATGGGTCTCGGCCGTGGCGTTCAGCGCCGGTGTCCTCAAGTCGCAGAAGGGGATCAACCTCCCGGGCGTGCGCGTCGGGGCGCCGGCCCTGACCGAAAAGGACATCGCGGACATCGAGTTTTCCGTCGAACAGGTCATCGACTACCTGGCGCTGAGCTTCGTACGGCAGCCGTCCGACCTCGAAACGACCCGCCAGAAGATGGACCGGGGGTGCCTGCTCATCGCGAAGATCGAGAAGTCACAGGCGCTGGAGAACCTGGGGGAGATCCTGCCGCTGAGCGACGCCGTCATGGTCGCGCGGGGCGACCTCGGCGTGGAGTTGCCGTACGAGGAAGTGCCGATGATCCAGAAGCGGATCATTGGCCTGGCGCAGGAACGGGCGCGGCCGGTGATCACGGCGACCCAGATGCTGGAGTCCATGATCGAGAGCCCGCAGCCGACGCGGGCGGAGGTGTCGGACGTCGCGAACGCATTGCTCGACGGCACCGACGCGGTGATGCTCTCGGCGGAGACCGCCGCGGGTGGGTATCCGGTGCAGGCCGTCCTCACGATGGACCGGATCATCCGTCGTATCGAGCACGAGCGGCTGGGACGGACCGGGCGGGCCGGCAAGCAGGTGGAGGGCTTCTCGAAGATCCAGCAGACCACGTCGGGAGCGATCGCGGCGTCGTCGCTCATCGCGGTCGAGCGCGTGGGCGCGCCGTTCATCGTGACGTTCACGCAGAGCGGCTATACGGCCCGCATCGTGTCGGCGCAGCGTCCCTCGGTCCCGATCCTGGCGATCACGGACCAGTGGAGGACGTATAACCAGCTGGCCCTCGTGTGGGGCGTGCAGCCGATCCTCTTCCACGGCGGCATCAGCTATTCGAGCATGCTCGACAAGGCCCGGGATGTGGCTCTCGAACTGGGCATGGGCGAGGCGGGGCAGCGTTTCGTGGTGACGGCCGGAGTCCCGTTCCACGTCCCCGGCACGACCAACATGATGCGCGTCGAAGAGTTGTGATCCGGCGCTTCCGCCACTGATCCGCCACTGACGCCCGTCCCGTGAGAGTCCGTTTTCTCGGCACCGGCACTTCCTTCGGGGTTCCGGTGATCGGCTGCGACTGCGCGACGTGCCGCTCGCCGGACCCCAGGGACCGGCGCACGCGCCACGGACTCCTCATCGAGACGGGCGGGACCCGTCTCCTGGTGGACACGCCACCTGAACTCCGGCTTCAGCTGCTGAAGGCAGGCATCGCGCGGCTGGACGCCGTCTTTCTGTCGCATGAGCACGCGGACCATACGCACGGAATCGACGATCTGCGGGTCTTTTCGCTGCGGCAGCGCCGGCCCATCCCGTTGTACGTGGCGCGCGAGTTCGATGCCGGGATCCGGAGGCGCTTCTCCTACATCTGGGGCGACGCCCGTCCCCAGCCCGGATCCGCGGTGCCCCGACTCGATCTGACGCTCTTCGACGACCGCGACATCATCGAGCCCGGCGGACTCGCGCTGCAGGTCGTTGCGCTCCCGCACGGAGCGTACCGCAGCTACGGGTTCCGCCTCGGCGGTCTCGGCGTCCTGATCGACGCGAAGTCCGTGCCCGAGGACGCGATGGAGGTGTTCGCCGGCGTGGACGTCCTCGTCACGAACGCGCTCTGGTTCGGCGACCCGCACCCCGGACACTTCTCGATGGAGGAGGCTGTGGCGACGGCACGTCGACTCGGGGCGGCCCGCACCTACATCACGCACATCGCGCACAGGACGACACACGAGGAGATCGAGCGGCGCCTCCCGGCCGGCGTGGCGCCCGCGTACGACGGATTGGTGGTGGAGCTGTGACCCCGCCCCCGGGCACCGGACGCATCCGGAACTTCTCCATCATCGCGCACATCGACCACGGGAAGTCGACGCTGGCCGACCGGCTGCTCGAGCGTACCGGCGCCGTGGATGCGCGCCGCATGCGGAAGCAGGTCCTCGACTCGATGGAACTCGAGCGGGAACGCGGGATCACGATCAAGCTCAACGCGATTCGCATGGCCTACGGCTACCGGGACGGGGTCGAGTATCAGCTCAACCTCATCGACACCCCGGGGCACGTCGACTTCGCCTACGAAGTGAGCCGGAGTCTCGCCGCGTGCGAGGGTGCCCTCCTCGTCGTCGACGCCACGCAGGGCATCGAGGCGCAGACGCTCGCGAACCTCTTCCTCGCGCTGGAGGCGGACCTCGAGGTCGTCCCCGTCATCAACAAGATCGATCTCCCCGCCGCCGACCCGGAACGCGTGGCGGCGGAGATATCGGAGCTGCTCGGCGTGGATCCCGCCTCGACGATCCATACCTCCGCGAAGGAAGGGGCGGGGGTCGACGCGGTTCTCGACGCCATCGTCGAGCGCGTCCCGGCTCCGCGCGGGGACCCCGAGGCTCCGCTGCGGGCGCTGATCTTCGACTCGCAGTACGACCGCTATCGCGGTGCGATGCCCATGCTGCGCGTCGTGGACGGCGAACTGCGCGAGGGCATGCGCATCGGGTTCGGACGCCACGACGCGGTCTATGAGGTCGACGAGGTCGGCTTCATGCGTCTCGGGTTCGAGCGTACCGGCGTCCTGCGTTGCGGCGAGGTCGGGTACCTTACGGCCCAGATAAAGAACGTGGGCCATACGCGCGTCGGCGACACGGTGCTGGACGCCCGAGACCGCGCCGCGGAGGTTCTCCCCGGCTACCGGGAAGCGAAGCCGATGGTCTTCGCCGGCCTCTATCCGACGGACTCCGACCAGTTCGAGGAACTCCGCGAGGCCCTCGAAAAGCTCCAGTTGAACGACGCCAGCCTCCACTACGAGCCGGAGACCTCGGGCGCGCTCGGCTTCGGGTTCCGCTGCGGCTTTCTGGGCCTCCTCCACCTGGAGATCGTGCAGGAGAGACTCGACCGCGAGTTCGGCGTCGACCTCATCACGACGCTGCCCAGCGTGGAGTACCAGGTGACGCTCACGAACGACGACGAGATCCAGCTCGAAAACCCGTCGAAGATGCCGGACCGCGTCCACATCAGCGAAGTGCGGGAGCCCTTCGTCCGGGTTCGCGTCGTGTCGCCGGCCGACTACATCGGCGCGATCCAGAAGATCTGCCACGACCGGCGCGGGAAGTATGTCGACCTTCAGTACCTGGATCCCACCCGGGTCGAAATCTCGTATTCGATGCCCCTCGGCGAGATCGTGCTCGACTTCTACGACAAGCTGAAGTCCGTCTCTCGCGGCTACGCTTCGCTCGACTACGAAGTGACGGGCCACGAGCGCTCGGACCTGGTGAAGCTGGATATCCTGCTCAACGGGGCGCCTGTGGACGCGCTGAGCGTCATCGTGCACCGGAGCCGGGCCTACGACTTCGGGCAGAAAATGGCCCGCAAGCTGAAGGAACTCATCCCGCGGCAACTCTTCGATGTGGCGATCCAGGCCGCGATCGGACGGGACGTGATCGCCAGGACGACGGTGAAGGCGCTGCGCAAGAACGTGACCGCCAAGTGCTACGGAGGCGACATCACGCGGAAGCGGAAGCTCCTCGAGAAGCAGAGGGAGGGGAAGCGGCGCATGAAGCAGGTCGGCAGCGTCGAGATCCCCCAGGAGGCCTTTCTCGCCGTCCTGCAGGTCGAAAGCGACTAGTGTTATGATTCCCGGAAGTGCGGTCGGCGGCGGGTAGTCCCACCAGCGAGACGCGGGCAGGGTGTGAGCGGAAGAAAGCACGTCATCGGTGTCGATCTGGGGGGGACCACCATCAACGTCGGCGCCGTCCCGGTGGACGGCGGTACCGTGCTTGGTATGCGTACGCTGCCGACGGACGCCCACATCGGCGCCAAATTCGTCGTGGACCGGATCGTATCGATGATCCGCGACGTGATGCGCGACGCCGCGCGCGAGGGCGGATTCGGGGAGGACGCGATCGTCGGGGTCGGGATGGGGGCGCCCGGGCCGCTGGACCGCGAGACGGGGACCGTGATCGAGACGCCGAATCTCGGGTGGCGGAACTTCCCGCTCCGCGACCTGATCGTGAAGGGGACGGGACTCGAGGCCGAACTCGACAACGACGCGAACGCCGCCACGCTCGGGGAGTGGTGGCGGGGCGCCGGACGCGGGGTCGACAACCTCGTGGGCATCACGCTTGGAACGGGGATCGGCGGCGGCATCGTACTCGGCGGCGAACTCTACCACGGGGCCTCGGATGCGGCTGCGGAGATCGGACACATGACGATCGACTCCACGGGGCGGAAGTGTGCGTGCGGCAGCTACGGTTGCCTCGAAGCCTACGCCTCCGGGCCCGCGATCGCGGCCCGCGCCGTGGAGGGATTGGAGGCGGGCGCCGAGAGCATGCTCCTGGATCTCGTGGACGGCGACCTGCGGGCCGTGACGGCCGAAGTCGTATCGGATGCCATCGTGGCGGGCGACCAGTACGCCGCCGACGTGATGCGGGAGACGGCCGGGTATCTCGGGACCGGCCTCGCGAACCTCATCAATATTCTCAACCCGGAGATGATCGTGGTTTCCGGGGGTGTGACGCGCGCGGGCAAGCACCTCTTCGATCCCCTGCGCCGCGAGGTCCGGAAGCGGGCGCTGCAGCCGGCGGCCGAGGCGTGCCGGATCGTGCGCACCGAACTCGGTGGCCTGGCGGGAGTCATCGGCGCGGCTGCGGTGTTCCGCGTTGCGCGGCTCGGACCCCTCTGAGCCGCGATGCCGCGGCTCGGCGTCGTGGGGACGATGGTATGGGATACGATCCGCGCACGGGACGTCGGTCGGGACGGACCGGTCGAGGAATGGGGAGGGATCGCCTACGCGCTGGCCGCGGCCGATGCCGCCGTGGCGGCGGCCGGGGAAGGCTGGACCCTGTTTCCGATTCTCAAGGTCGGGAAGGACATGCGCGAGGCGGCGGATCTCTTCCTCGGGGGGCTCGAGCGCGTCGATTCCTTCGACGGCGTGTGGACCGTCACGGAGCCGAACAACCGCGTCGAACTCGTTTACCTGGACGATGCACGGCGCTCCGAGAGGCTTACCGGCGGGGTGCCGGGCTGGACCCGCGAGGAACTCCTGCCTCTCGCACGCTCGTGCGACGCGATCTACGTGAACTTCATCGCGGGCTGGGAAGTTGATCTCCCGGCCGCCGCGGCCCTCCGGACGGCGGCGGGGGGGCCCGTCTACGCGGACCTGCACTCGTTGATGCTCGGCGTGGGGCTGGACGGCGTGCGCTCTCCGCGTCCGCTTGAAGACTGGCGCGCCTGGCTTTCCTGTTTCGATGTCGTGCAACTCAACGAGGAGGAACTCCGCACGCTGGCGGCAGGCTGGGAAGATCCCTGGGCGCTTGCCGCCGACGTCGTAGGTCCGGTCACGCGCGGCCTCCTCGTCACGCTCGGCGAGCGCGGCGCTGCCTGGGTCGCGACCCGCAGCTTCTGGAAGGCGCCGACGGAGCCGCGCCCGGCGCCCGGCGCCGTAGCGCCCGCGGAAGCGCTCGTGAGCGGAAAGGTGGAGCCCGAGGCTCCGGTATCGGGGGGCGACCCGACGGGCTGCGGCGACGTGTGGGGGGCGACCTGCTTCGTGACGATGCTGACCGGCGAGAATCTTGAGTCGTCCGTCAAGGCTGCGACGCGGGCGGCGCAACGGAACGCCGGATTCCGCGGCGCATCCGGGCTCGGCGAATACCTGCGCTCCGCGACCGGCGTCCTGACCGGCGGGGCGGGAAGCCGGCCGCGGGGTGCTGCGTGAGCCGGGTCGTTCGCGTCCCCGAACGTCTGGATGAGTCCTCATTCGAGACGCTGGTCCGGCGCGTCCGCTCGGAGGGCAATCCGAAGGCGCGTCTCCTGCTCGATGCCCGCTCCGTCGGCTGGGTCTCCCCGTACGGGCTCATCGGCCTGCTGGCGGTCGGTCAGGAGGCCCGCCTGCGCACGGGACTGCCTCCGCTGATCGAGCCTCCCCGCGATACCGAGGTCCGCTCGTACATCAACCGCATGCGCTTCTGGCCCGCCGCGGCCCAGGTGTTCGACCTGAAGCGGCTGCCGAGGCCGTCTCTCGAGATCTCCGACGCACTCATCGAAGTCACGACGATCCGCTCCCACGAGGACGTCCATTCGGTCGTGGAGGGTGTGCGGGACCGCGCCCAGCGCATCCTGCACGACCGGCTCGGCTACCCGCGGCCGGCCGTGATCCACTTCTCCGTCATGTTGTCGGAGGTGTGCCAGAACATCCTCGAACACGCCGATTCGATCGGCTGGGTGTGTGCGCAGCGGTATCGGTGGCGGCGGCGTCTCGGCCGCGACGTCGTCGTGCTCGCCGTGATGGATGTGGGTGTCGGCTTCGAGGGCTCCCTGGGCGCCGAGCACGCGCGCCGGTACGGAGAGCGATGGTCGGCGGCCGCGGCGCTGGAGGCGGCCTTCCTGCACGGCGAATCGCGCTTCCCCGATCCCGGTCGCGGCCAGGGCCTGCAGGCGATCCGAAGCCAGATCATCAGGTGGAACGGCGCCATCCGCATCCGAAGCGGCGATGCGAGCATCGCCCGGGTGCCGGACTGGGACGAAGGCGAGCCCCTCAGCACGGATCTGCCCCGTTTTCCCGGCGCCCAGGTGCTGATCGTCCTGCCCGAGCGGGTCGAGGGGGAAGGATCGTGATCGCGTGAGGCCGGCCGTCGCTCACACGACGCTGTTCAGCTACCTCGTGACGCGCCCCACCGGGCGGACGGTGAGGGCGACGGTCGAACGGCAGATCGCCGACGCGGACCGCACGGTCCTCGCGGTCCTCGACCTGCGCCACGTCCCCGTGATCGATTTCTCGTGCGCGGACGAGATCGTCGCGAAGCTCGTCCTGCTCGCGTCCGACGCCTCCACGCGCCGGTCCTTCATCCTCTTTCGCGGGATCGCGGAGCACCACCTCGGACCCATCGACTCGGTCCTCCGCCACCGTGGGCTTGCCGCCGCCGCCGAGAGTGCCGACGGGGAACCGTTGCTGATGGGCGCGCTGGATCCCGGCGCCACCGCGGTGTGGCGCGAGGTCTGGAGTCTCGGCCGCACGGGCGCGTCTCCGCTCGCCGACCGGCTCGAACTTCCCCTCGACCGGGTATGCGGGCTGCTCGACGATCTCGTCGCCAGGGCCCTCGTGATTCGAGACGGCGAACGCTACGTCTCGCTTCGCCACGCCCTGCTCGACGCGGGACCTCTGTCTCCCGCTCACACGGACCGTCCGGACCCATGAGCCTTCGGCGCCGCGCGGGCGTCGTGCTGGCGGCGGGCCTTGCGATCGTCGGCGTGCTCACGACGCTTGCCTGGTTCCACCTGCAACGATCCATGCAGCCGAGATCCGGCCGGCATGTCCTCCCAGGCCTGACGGCGCCCGTAGCGGTGACGTTCGATGAGTGGGCGATCCCCTCCATCGCGGCCGGGACCGAACTCGACGCTGTGCGCGTTCAGGGGTTCATCCACGCCTCCGAACGGTTGTGGCAGATGGAGCTCTTCCAGCGCGTCGCGCGGGGGCGCCTGGCCGAACTCTTCGGCCCGGCCGTCCTCGACGCAGACCGCCTCATGCGTACGCTGGACCTCTGGTCGGCGGCGGGCCGCGAGCTCGACGACGTGTCGGAGACGGAGCGGGCTCTCCTCGAGGCATACGCGGAGGGCGTCAACGCCCGCATCGCGAGCTGGCGGGGACCCTGGCCCCCGGAATTCCTCATCCTCGGCATCGAGCCGCAGCCGTGGAGTCCGCGCGCGTCCGTCTCGATCGGTCGCATCATGTCGCTGGACCTCTCCGACTGGCGGGAGGAACTGGACCGGATGACCGCGCTCGCCACGCTCGACGCGGATCACCGGCGGGCGCTGGGGGCCGGATACCCCGCCTGGGGGCCCACCATCCTTCAGGACACGCTCCCGTCCGATACTCCACCGCCTCGCATGGCATTCGCGGAGACGCCGATTCCTGCGGGTCCGAAACCCGCGACTTCGTCCCCCGACCCTCTGACGTATCTCTCCCGTTTCGGCTTCCACGCCTCGAACTCGTGGGCGCTGGCGGGATCGCGCACCGCGGATGGCGCTCCACTGCTCGCGAACGACATGCACCTCGCCCTCAGGGCACCCTCCACCTGGTACCTGAACTCCATCGCGGCCGAGGATTCGGACCTCGCCGTCGCGGGGCTCTCGATCCCGGGAACCCCCGGCGTCATCGTCGGACTCAACCGGAATGTCGCATGGTCGTTCACGAACGCGGAGGTGGATGACGCGGACTTTGTCGTCGAGGGCATCAACCTCGACGGGTCGATGTATCGCGACTCCGATGACTGGCGGCCCTTCGAGGCCCGGACGGAGGAGATCTTCGTGCGGGGGCGTGCCGAGCCGGAGACCTGGGTCGTACGATCGACCGTGCGCGGCCCGGTGATCACGGACGTCGTACCGGCCGGGGGACTCACGCTGTCGCTGCTGTGGACGGGACTCGAACCCGGGGGCCCGTTCGCGGCCCTTCTCGAGATGAACCGGGCCGCCGACGCGGACGCGTTCGTGGAGGCGGTGGCGCGCTTTCGTTCGCCTCACCAGAACGTGATCCATGCGGCGTCGAGCGGAGAGATCGGCTACCGCATGGCGGGGTCCGTGCCCCTGCGCGGGGCTGGAGAGGGCGCCTCTCCGATCTCCTTCGAGCGCCTGCCCGGGGGCTGGCCGGGCTTCTGGCCGCCGGAAGCGATGCCGGCGCTGCGAGATCCGGAACGCGGATACCTCGTCAGCGCGAACAATCTCCAGGCGAGAGCCCTGTTCGGACGCGTGGGCGTCTACTATCCGCCGCCGTTCCGTGCCCGGCGCATCGATGACCTCGTGTCTCGCGCGTCCGGCTGGACGGTGGAGGATATGCGCGAGACGCAACTGGACAGCCACAGCCTCTGGGCCGAGCGCTACCGGCCGCGCGCCGTGCGAGCCGCGCGCCGCGCGGGCCTCGATTCACTCGCGCACCTGCTGGAGCGCTGGGATCTGCGAACCGAAACGGAGTCCCGGGGCGCGGCACCCTTCTTCACCTGGCTCTACCGCCTTCGCGAACTCATCGTCGCCGACGAGTACGACGGGGGCGAGGGGTGGTTCCCCGATCTCGCGTTCATGGAGATCGTCGATACCCGGGACAGCGCCTGGATCGACGATGCGCGCACGCCCGGGGTCGAGCGTCTCGAGACGCTGGAGGAAGAGGCGGCCCGCACCGCGGTGGCCGTATCCGGGAGCGCGTGGGGAGAGGTCCATCGCGAGCGGTCGGCGCACCCGCTCGGGACGGTGCCGTGGCTCGACCGCCTGTTCGGTTTCCACGTCGGACCCTATCCGTCGCGCGGCGGGCCCCATACGGTTCGCCCCGACGCTCCATCGCTGAGATCGCGTCTCGACTCCACCGCGTGGAGGTGGCCGGTCGTGAGCGAGGCGGGCCCCAGCTCGAGATTCGTCGCTCGCGCCGCGCCCTCGGACATGGCGGGCTACTTCCTGCTCCCCACGGGTCAGGCCGGGAACCCGCTTGATCCGCACTATCGAGACATGGGTGCCGTGTGGACCGGGAGTCCGCTCATCGAACTCCGCCCGGGCCGTCCGCCCGCAAGGGTGGAAAGCGAGCTCCATTTCGTGCCCGGCGCTCGTTGACCGCCGGACGGTGGAATCCTACCTTTCTCAAGCCCTACGGATGTCGACTTTGACGCGTCCGCGGGGCACGGAAGCGCTCCCCGACCCGCGCCAGGATCCAGACGATTTGAGCACCGCCACCGTTGAGAGCACACTCGACGAGATCGAGAGAGTCCTCGACGACATCCGTCCCGCGGTGCGCTCGGATGGAGGGGACATTCAGCTCGTTTCGTTCGACCCGGAGAACGGACGCGTCGCTGTCCGGCTCGTCGGCGCCTGCTACGACTGTCCCATGTCGACCGCCACGCTTCGCGCCGGGATCGAGCAGCACCTCTGCCACGCTCTCCCAGCGGTCCATTCCGTCGAGGCCGTCGCGTAGTCGAGCGCCAACCCGTGTCCGACACACCGACCCCCGGCCCCCGGCCGCTTCCGATCATGGACCCCGCGCCCAAACGTCCCGGGCCGCCGCCCAGGGGGGACGACCGGGAAGCGGCGAGACGCCACCCCTCGCAGGCGCCGCCCATGCCGGGCGTGGGTCGCGTCGTCGCGGTGAGTTCGGGTAAGGGCGGCGTCGGAAAGTCCACCATCTCGACGAATCTTGCCGCGACCTGGACCCGAGAGGGTCATCGCGTCGGACTGCTCGACGCCGACATCTACGGCCCGGACATCCCGACGATGTTCGGCATCCAGGAGAAGCCCCGGATCGATCGCGAAGAGGTCGTGCCCCTGGTGGCGCACGGGGTAAAGCTCATGAGCATCGGCTTCCTCATCGAGGAGGACGCTCCGGCGATCTGGCGCGGGCCCATCATCATGGGGGTCATCCGCCAGTTTCTCCAGCAGGTCGCATGGGGGGAACTCGACTACCTGGTGATCGATCTGCCGCCGGGGACGGGCGACGCGCAGTTGTCGCTGTGCCAACTCGTGCGCGTGGACGGAGCGGTCATGGTGACCACGCCGCAGGATGTGGCGGTCGGGGGCGTGCTGCGCGGGATCCGGATGTTCGAGAAGCTCCAGGTACCGGTCCTCGGCATCGTCGAGAACATGCGTGGCTTCGCATGTCCCGGGTGCGGCGAGACGCACGACATTTTCGGCGCCGGGGGCGGCGAGCGGCTCGCCGGCTCGATCGACCTGCCCTTCCTGGGTGCCGTGCCGCTCGGCGTGGCCGTTCGCGAGGAGAGCGATCGAGGGGTCCCGACGTCGATCGGAAGACCGGCCGCACCCGAAGCCCGGGCCTTCGCGCGCATCGCATCCGCAACCGTCACCCGGCTCGAGGCGGTGGAAGCCTCACGCGAGGAGCCTGACGGCTAGCCGTGCTCCACGGTGACGGAGCCGAGTCCGGCGACCAGCGTGACCTCCAACCGCACGCGTGCCGTCTCCCAGTTGGGACTCAACCAGTAGTCCCCCACCTTCTCGAAGTTCGCCGCGCTCAACGAGGCGAGTCCGCTGCGCCGAACGCGGACGCCGATATGCGCCGGAACCCGCATCACGAGTTCGCCCAGCCCCATCCTGATCTCGGCCTCGGCGCTCGATCGCCACGATCCCGAAAAGTCCAGAACGACATCGCCTACGAAACCGTAGAACTCCAGGCGCCGGAAACGGGCGTTGCCGAGATTCCCGGCCGTGAAGGCTGCGGCGCCCGACTTGATGGACAGCACCTCCAGCGCCGCGCGGTTCTCGCGCGCGAACCCGATCTCCACGTCGCCGGCACCGGTGATGAGTTCAAGTCCCGTAAGGTGGGCGCCGCCGAGGTTGAGACGCGCTCGCCCGGCGCCAATCCCCAGCCGCAGATCCGTGGGCACCGAGGAGTTCAGGGAAAGATCCAGCCTCCCGGCCGCGTCCGCATTGCGAGGAAGATCCTCGAGTTCGAGCTCCAGGTCGCCGAACCGCGTGGCATCGTCGGAATCGCGCCCATCCTCCGGAGTCGAAGACGTTGTCAGCCGAAGGTGCCCCGTTCGCCCCGCACGCCGCCATTCGCGCCGGGGCAGGGAACGTTCGGCGTCGTAACGGAGCCGCACGTCGTAGAGCAGTTGTGTCTCCGAGGCGGATACGTCGAGCCGTCCGCCCGCGTACATCAGTTCGACTTCCAGCGCTTCCAGGTCGCCGAGCGGTCGCGCCGCGCGAAAATCCCGCCACTCCTGCGCCCGGGCCGGCGTCAGCCCACCGCTGAGCGCCAGCGAAACGAGCAGGCCCGGCAGCGTCCACGCGGCAGGCCCCCCGGCTCGGGGGGCCTGGGCCATGCGGGCATCAGGCATCGTCTACGGGGGCGGAGGGCGGATCGGTTCCGGCTCCCGGGGACGCGCCCTCTCCGGTGGCGGTGTCCGCGGACCAGTCGATGACGACGCTCCGTCCGCCGGCCCGCGTGAGCAGCACACCGCCGAAGCCGGCCGTGACGACGACCCACGTGCCGACGCCGGCCACGAAGAGGATCAGTCCGCGCACGAAATCCGCCGCGCCGCCGAACACCCACAGGGCGGCGCCGGCCGCGAAGGGGAGCATCAGAAGCGCGAGTCCGCTGACGACGTAGTAGTAGGAGTTCGAACGGCGGAGTCTCTCCAGCCATTCGGAGCGGAAGCGGCGTCGGGCGAAGATCTCGCCGCCGGCGTGCGCCGCCGCGAGATATCCGAAGAGCCCGGCGAGCCCTGCGGCGAGCAGGAAGAAGGGGATGACCAGCCACGTGATGACCAGCACGGCGAGGACGAGAAGCACGGGAAGGAACAGCACCTCCCCGGCGAGGCCCATCGCGAACGAGCGGGCGAACTCCAGCCGGACCGTGTCCGAGACGGTCTCCAGCCGGCGGCGCCCGACATACACGAGCAGCAGGCCGAAGGCGGCGAGGACCATGAACGCGCAACCGGCGGCGATCACGCCTTCGGCGGCCCGTCCGAAGTTGCGCACGAGACGCGACCCGAGGCCCGGCTGTGCGGGCTGCATCCGCATCGGGGCTTCGAACGACTCGACCCGCCGAAAGGCGGGAGTTTCCGTCGCCGCCCGCGCGGGGGATGCCGGAGGCGCCAGCCGGATGTCGGAGAGGATCTCCCCTTCGACGCCCGACGCACCTTCACCGAAGTCGACCTCGCCCCCCACCTGAAGCACATCGCCTCGTACGCGCGCGGCGCCGTCGAGCACGAGCGCACCGTCCAGCACGAGAACGTCGCCCTCGACCCCCCCGGCGAGCCTCAGCGTGCCGTCGAGAATGGCGACATCTCCCGGGATCGTGGCCTCGGCGAGGACCTCGTAGTCGCCGTGGACGATCATGGCCAGCCGATCCTCGGTGAATTCGCCCGAGTCGCCGAGCCGGCCGAGCGCGTCGCGCAGGCGCTCCAGTTCGCCGGTGACGTCGAAGCCGAGTCCGCCGGGGACGATCTGCATGGGTCCGGGCCGACCGGAGGTCTCCGGTGCCGGCTCGCCCGCCGGAAGGGCGGGCTCCGCGCCGACCGGCGACGGCGCGTCGAGTCCGAGAATCGCGTCGATCCGACCGGCGAGGGCCCGGGCCGCATCCGCGTCGGCGGCCTCCTCCGACGGTGTCATCTCCTCCAGGAACCGTCGGAATTCCACCAGACCGCCGCGCACCGAGGTGGCATCGTCTCCCGCGTATTCGCGGAGGAACTCACGCCAGGCGCTCTCCAGGCCTCCGCGCTCCGCATAGGATCCGATGCCGATGCCGTCCACCTCGACAGCTTCTCCCTCGAAGCGAAGTCGATGCTCGGTCCCGCCCTCCAGTTCGAACCACAACTCGGCCCGGCCGCCGGCGGAGAGCGTGATCGCGGCGTCGGCGATGCCGACCTCCTGCGCGTGAACCGGAAGCGCGACGGCGAGACAGGCGAGGAACGCCAGCGCCCGGGTCATGCGGCCCTCTCGATGCGAACGCGTTGGGGGAGCGGCTGCCGGAAAAGTCTGGCCATGAACCAGAGCGAGGCGAATCCGACAAGACTCGCCAGCGCCAGGCTGCCGAGCGCGGCGGTGGGGCTGATCCGGTCGACGATCGACCCGCCCGCGTCCACGAGTCCGAGACGGTACGCCAAGCGGCCCGCCGCGAGCATGGCGTCGACAAGAACGGTTCGCGCACCGCCGACTACCACGGCGAGAAGCTGACCGGGCGCCAGACCCTGAGCGCCGAACAGCCAGGCCGCCCCGCCGCCCGACACGGCCAGCATGGCCGCTCCCGCCGTGGCCAGCGCCGCCCGCCGCCGCCGCGCGAAGCGCAGGAGGCGTTCGGGCCATGGGACCGGCAGCCGCACGCGGGCCATCACCGCCGAAGCGAACGCCGGGGCGGGAGACTAGGTGCGGAGCCTCGAGAGCGCGCGGTCGAGCGCCGGGTGGGGCAGGTCGACGTGCGCCAGGACGTCGCTCGCGAAGGAAGGCGCGGGGGGCCACCCGGGCAACTCCGCCAACCGGTGATCGAGCGCGACGCCCGCGAGGTCGATCCGCCCTGCGACGCCCTCCGCAAATCCGTCGGACGGCCGATGCGGGTCGAGCCCCTCGAGGAACGAGATGATGTCCCGCAGCGCCTCCACTTCCTTCCGGCACAGGGCGCACGCGGCCAAGTGGTCGGCCGTCGTCCCGTGCGCGGGCGACGCCGACCTCCGGCTGGCGAATCGCTCGATTTCCTCAGGTGTAAGATGCGGCAAGTTCACTCCTGTTCTAAGGCTCCGTCAGATGTACGAGAGCGGCCTTCAATTCGTTTCTCGCCCGGTGGATGTAGGTCTTCACCGTCCCGAGCGGGATCTCCATCACCTGCGCGATCTCGTCGTACGCGTACCCCTCGATGTGCCGCAGGAGGATCGCGGTTCGGTATTCGGGTCGCAGCCGTCCGATGGCCGCTTCGATCTCGGATCCGAGTTCGCGGGCCTCGAGGAGTTCGTCGGGTCGTTCGTCACCCGAGACCAGCGTGATTTCCGTCGCGGCCTGCCGGTCCGGGGTCACGGCGTCCGGCGCCCCGTGCATGGAAGCGACGTCGAGTTCCTTCTTGCGCAGATGATCTATCGTCAGGTTGTAGCCGATCTTGAAGAGCCAGGAGGAGAATTTGTAGGAGGGGTCGTACCGGCGGAGGTTGTTCAGCGTGCGGACGAACGTTTCCTGCGCCAGGTCCTCCGCCAGTTCACGGTCCCGCACCATCCGGAAGATGAGAGAGAAGACCGGACGTTCGAACCGGAGCACGATCTCGCGTGCGGCTCGTTCATCGCCGCGGAGGCACATCTCCACCAGCGTCTGCTCGCTGTGATCCGAGTAGTTCACTCGATCCTGCCCCTCCGGGTGGCGGCGACGGGCCGGCGGCGGACGGGTCGCCGCGAACGACGCGACACGCCGGGTTCCGGCCCACCCTACACGGCTCCGCGACCAATATGCGCGCCAGAGGCCGTCGCCGGCATGCGCCGATCCCATCGCGGGGCGAACGAAGCCGGTGTCGTGTCGCCGCACTAGCTCTGGCAGCTGGCGCAGAAGAACGAACTCCGTCCGGCCTGCACGATCCGGCGGATCGGTCGGGCGCAGGCCGGGCAGGCGACGCCTTCGCGCTGGTAGACGTCCAGCCGGGTCTGAAAGGAGCCGGAGCGGCCGTTGACGGCGCGATAGTCGCGCAGCGTCGTTCCCGCGCTCTCAAGCGCCTCGCGCAGGACCGCCCGCACCGCCCGATGCAGTCGGCGCACCTCCTCCGCGTCGAGCGAGCCGGCCGGCCGGCGCGGGTCGATCCTCGCGCGGTACAACGCCTCGCTGGCGTAGATGTTCCCTATGCCCGCGACGCGCCGCTGGTCCAGCAGGGCGTTCTTGATCGGCGCGCGCAGCGGCGCAACGATGCGGGTCAGGCGGGCGGCGGTGAACGTTCGGCCGAGGGGCTCCGGTCCGAGCGCGGCCTCCCGGGCTCTCCACGCCTCGGGCGTCAGCAGGTCGAAGCCGCCGAGGCGACGGACATCGTCATAGAAGAGCGTTCGGCCGTCGTCGAGTTCGAAGTCGAGGCCCGGATGCCGGAACTCCGCCGAGTCCGGACGTTGCGGGGCGAGCGCGAAGCGGCCGGTCATGCGGACTTGCACGCGCATCAACCGCTCCACGGGACCGTCGGGGCCGTCCGCCGCGTGGAGCGGGAAGAGCAGGTACTTGGCCCGGCGATCCGCGTCCCCGAAGGTGCGCCCGAACACGGCGCGGGAAAACGACCGCGCCGAGAGCCCTCCGAGGATCAGGTCGTCGTGATGGACCCGGGTGCGGCGGATCCGTCGGCCTCGGAGGAGCGGGGCGAGGTCCCGTCGCATCGTCTCCACCTCGGGAAGTTCCGGCACGACACTAGCCGTCCGACGTCTTTCCGGAGGGATGGATTCGCGCGGATTCGTCCGGCCCGAGGCGGTCGGGATTCAGTTCGTGCCAGCCGATGTCGGATCGGGAATGAGCGCCATCGAATCGGACCCGGGCCGCGGCTTCGCGGCTGCGCCGTGCGGCCTCTTCAAGCGTCCCGCCGAACCCGGTGATGCCGAGTACCCGTCCTCCGGCAGTGACCAGTCGACCCTCCTTCATCGCGGTCCCGGCGTGAAACACCCTCACCTCGGCGGGGTCGAAGTCCGGGATCTCGATCGGCCGCCCGGCATCCGAGCTTTCGGGATATCCGGCGCTCGCCATGACGGTGACGAGCGCGTGCCCGGGAGCGGCCTCCGGGTGCCAGCCGGCGAGCGATTCGCGGTGCGCGACCCGCAGCATCGGCTCGAGCAGGTTCGAACTCGTGAGCGGGAGTACGACCTGCGTCTCCGGATCTCCCATCCGACAGTTGAACTCGACGACGCGCGGCCCCGCGGCGGTCAGCATGAGCCCCGCGTACAGGAAGCCGCGATAGGGGGCGCCGGACTCGGCCATCGCGTCGAGGACGGGTTGAGCGATCTCGCGCCGCACTTCGTCGATGAAGTCCGGATCCGCCGGCGCCGCGGGCGAGTACGCCCCCATGCCGCCGGTGTTCAGGCCGCGGTCTCCCTCCCCGACCCGCTTGTAGTCCCGGGATGTGAGCAGCGGGACGGCGCGTTCCCCGTCCGCCAGGAAGAACACGGACAGCTCCACGCCGCGCATGAACTCCTCGATGACGACCTGCCCGCCCGCGTCCCCGAACTTGCGGTCGACCATCATCTCCTCGATGGCTCTCCGGGCCTCGCCGCGCGTCTCGCAGACGATGGCGCCCTTGCCGGCCGCCAGGCCCGAGGCCTTGACGACGAGGGGTTCCTCGTGGCCCGCGACGTAGTCCAGCGCCGCCGCGGCATCGTCGAACGTCTCGTGGTCCGCCGTCGGAACGCCGCAGTCGCGCATCAGTCGTTTCGCGAACGCCTTGGAAGCCTCCAGGCGGGCTCCGGCCCGGTCGGGCCCGAAAACGGGCAGGCCGGCCTCGGCGAAACGGTCGGCGACGCCCGCCGCGAGAGGCGCTTCGGGGCCGACGACCGTGAGGTCGATGCGCCGCGCCGCCGCGAAGTCGAGCAGGCCTCCGATATCCGCGGCGCCGATGTTGACGAGTTCCGCCGTGCCGAGCATGCCCGGGTTGCCGGGGGCCGCGTAGATCGTGGCGTCCGGCGCGTCGCGGCGCACGCAGTCCGCGAAGGCGTGCTCCCGGCCGCCGCTTCCGACGATGAGGAGGTTCA
This sequence comes from Candidatus Palauibacter scopulicola, assembly GCF_947581915.1. Lineage (NCBI taxonomy): Bacteria > Pseudomonadati > Gemmatimonadota > Gemmatimonadia > Candidatus Palauibacterales > Candidatus Palauibacteraceae > Candidatus Palauibacter > Candidatus Palauibacter scopulicola. Next base: position 8,955 of record NZ_CANPWG010000056.1, on the reverse strand, counting down.
CGACTAGCCTTCCGTGCGTCCCCGGAAGGCGCCCGTCAGCCGGTCTCGCAACCGATCCACCGCGGCGTCGACCTCGTCAAAGAGTTCGCGCGCGCCGTCCTGATAGCCCTTCGCCGCCTCCCGCAGATCCTCGCGATACGGGCGGTCGTCCTGCTCGTCCCGGTGCTGGTATTCCCCCGCCAGGATGCGGTCGTACGCGCCGCTCTCGATCCAGTCGCGCAGTTCGGCCACGCGGATGACGGCGAACGGATGCGTCTGGCCGAGCACGTTGAGCACCTTGTAGACGGCGTCGAGGAGATCGCCGCCGGCCCGGTACTCGTCGGACTGCGCGATGAACTCGTCGAGGTCCAGAGAGACGCCGCGCCCGCCGCCCGCAAGCTGCATCAGCGCGGACATCGCGACCTCCGGATTCTGCACGGCGAGGAGCCCGGCGCGGTCCGATGAGAGTTCGCTCTTCCGGTACCACTCCATGAGGCCCATGTAGATGGGCAGAAGCGCAAGGCCGGCGAACGAATAGCGGAGAACGACCAGGTTGAGCACCAGGATCAGCATGGTCCGGTAGAGCACATGCCCGGATATGATGTGTCCGACTTCGTGGCCGAGGACGGCCTCGACCTCATCCTCGGACAGGATCTCGAGCATCGAGGAATTGAGGACGATGAAGGGCTCGCCGAAGCCCACCGCTCCCGCGTTCACCAGGTGCGTCTGCGAGATGTAGCACTCCGGCGGGTTCTCCACGTCGAGTACCTCGCACACGCGCGCCAGGCGAGCGTGAACCCACGGGTACTGCCGCTCGGACGTACGCACCGCGTTGGCCTTGAAGGCGAGCCGGATCGCGCGCTCGCCGAACAGCGCGAAAAGTTTGCGCAGGAGGAGATCGAATCCGGGGATCTTGCGCAGCGTATTCAGCGCCGCCCGGTCCGCCGGGTGTTCCCATGAGACCGCGGCGATCTGCGTGAGGATCCGCCTCTGGTGTTCGTCGCCTGCCGCCATCCATCACCCCCTGCGCGTCAAGTCGCGCTCGTATGAGCCGGCCGATTCGCGGGGCCGGATTCCGCGCTCCCGCCTTTACGTCCGGCCCGGATTACCTGTTTCAACCGTCGGGACCGGCCCAGCCCCGCCGCTCAGAGACGGGCCAGGGCCTGCTCGATGTCCTCCGCGAGGTCGTCACCGTCCTCCACGCCCACCGACAGTCGGACGAGTCCCGGCCCCAGCCCGATCTCCCGCTTCTTTTCGTCGGGCACCGAGGCGTGGGTCATCGTAAAGGGAACGCACACGAGACTCTCGACCCCGCCGAGACTCTCGGCCAGCTGGAACACCCGCGTCGATCCGGCGAAGCGGTTGGCCCGGTCTTCGGTGCCCAGGTCGAAGCTCACCATCGAGCCGAAGTCGCGCATCTGCCGTCCGGCCAGTGCGTGTTGCGGATGGTTCTCGAGGCCGGGATAGCGAACGGATTCGACTTCATCGTGCCTCCGCAGGACGTCGACGACCCGCCGCGCGTTCCGGCAGTGGGCCGGCATCCGGAGGTGCAGCGTCTTCGTGCCGCGGAGGACGAGCCAGCAGTCGAAGGGGCCCGGCACGGCCCCGCTCGTCTTCTGCTGGAAGTGAAACCCCTCGGCGAGTTCACCGGAGTTCGTGAGCAGGGCGCCACCGATCATGTCGCTGTGACCGTTGAGGAACTTCGTCGTCGAGTGCATCACGACATCCGCGCCATCGTCGAGCGGACGCTGGAGAAACGGCGTCGCGAACGTGTTGTCGACGGACAGGACGGCCCCCGCATCGCGGGCGATCGCGGCGCAGGCCGCGATGTCCGTGATCGTCATCGTCGGGTTGCTCGGCGTTTCGACATGGATGAGGCGCGTCTCCGGTCGGATCGCGGCGCGCACCTGATCGAGGTCTCCCGTGTTCACGAAATCGAAGTCGACGCCGAACCGCTCCCACACGTGGCGCAGCATGCGGTCGACGCCCCCGTATACGTCCGCGCCGCAGATGAGGTGGTCGCCCGCGTTGAGCACCGTCTTGACGATCGCTTCCGTCGCGGCGAGACCCGAGGAGAACGCCGCGCCGTACCGCCCGTTCTCGAGAGCGGCCAGATTCGCCTGAAGGGCTTCGCGCGTGGGGTTCCTGACCCGCGCGTAGTCGTAACCCTCGCGTGGCGCGCCGACGGCGTCCTGCACGTAGGTCGATGTCTGGAAGATCGGCATCATGATCGCCCCGGTCACGGGATCGGGGCGCTGCCCGGCGTGGATGGCCCGGGTTCCGAACCGTTGGGCTGCTGGGTCCACGTCTTCATCTCCGGCTCGGGTGGAGGCAGACGACGCGTGGCACGACGCATCGCGGGTCGAGCGCGCAAGGTATTCCCACCGTGCGGGGAGGGCGACAGGAGAGGCCGCCGCAAGCCCCGCGGACGTCCAACCCTTAAGATGCCGCGTCCATCTCACGGTCGGTGGAGAACAGCGTGTCAAGGTCACTCATCGTTTCTGCTTCGGGGATTCGCGGCATCGTCGGGCGCGGGCTCACGCCCGACATCGCGGCGCGCTACGGAGCCGCGTTCGCCGCCCACATCGCCGCCGCGGCTCCGGGCCGGGGGCATGTCCTCATCGGCCGCGACAGCCGTGTCTCCGGGCCGGTGCTGCTCGACGCCGTGTCGGCGGGGGTACGGGCGGCCGGGCTGGACGTGTGCGACCTTGGAATCGTGGCGACGCCCACGGGTCTCCTCGCCGTGGAGGAGGACGAGGTCGCGATCGGCGGACTCCTCGTCACCGCCTCGCACAACCCGGCGCCGTGGAACGGGCTCAAGCTGGTGGCGCGCGAGGGGCGGTTTCTCTCGCCGGCTGCCGGACGGGATGTCCAGCGAACGTTCGAAGGAGAGATCGAGTACGTGGATTCCGCGCGCATCGGACGCAGAGGCGCGCGGGAAGGCGCCGACCGCGCCCACATCGAGCGGATTCTGTCGCTGCCGATCATCGACCGCGAACTCATCGCGTCGAACGCGTTCCACGTCGCGCTCGACTGCGTGCGCGGTGCCGGAGGGCCGATCATGCGCCCGCTGCTCGAGTGTCTCGGGTGTCGGGTCAGCGGGCTCGACCTCGAACCCGACGGCCGTTTCCCCCGTCCTCCCGAGCCCTTGGTCGAGAACCTCGGGAAGCTCTCCGAATGCGTCACGGAGGTGCGCGCCGACATCGGTTTCGCCGTGGACCCCGATGTCGACCGCCTGGCTCTTGTGGACGAGAACGGCCGTCCCGTGGGCGAGGACTGGACCCTCGCGCTCGCCGTCGAACTCGTCGCGGCCCGCGAGCCCGCTCCCGTCGTGACGAACCTCTCCGCGAGCCGCCTGATTCAGGACGCGGCGGATCGCGCCGGCGTACCGCTGCTCCGCACGCCGGTGGCGGAGGCGAACGTCGTCGCCCGCATGATCGAGGCGGGTAGTTCGATCGGCGGAGAAGGGAACGGCGGCGTGATCTACGGGGGACTGCACCTCACGCGGGACGCGCCGCTGGCTGCCGCCTTGATCCTGCAGTTTCTCGCGGAGAGCGGTTCCTCCCTCGGTGCCGCGGTCGACGAGCGACCTTCGTACCGGATCGTGAAGCGGACGATCTCCCGGGAAGGTCTGGGCATCGAGGAGGCGCTCGCCGCGGTCGCGGCCGCGGCCCCGTCCGGGGCGGTGGTGGATCCGCAGGACGGGATCCGGATCGACTGGCCGGATGGATCGTGGATCCACGCCAGACCATCGGGGACCGAGCCGATCTTCCGTATCATGGCGGAGGCGACCGGCCAGGCACTGGCGGACGAGCGCGCGGACTGGGTCGACGCGCTGGTCCGGGGCGCGGTCTGAGCGGCGGATGTGCGGGATCGTCGGCTACGTCGGGGCGGAGGAGGCGGCCCCCCTCCTGCTGAACGGGCTACGCCGCCTCGAGTACCGCGGATACGACTCGGCGGGCCTCGCCGTGCACACCGGTTCGGGGCTCGGTCTCCGCAAGTGCGCGGGCCGTGTCGACGATCTGGCGAACCGCCTCGCCGAGGCCCCGCTTCCGGGAACGGCCGGGATCGCTCACACCCGCTGGGCGACGCACGGCGCGCCCACCCGCGCCAATGCCCACCCGCTGACGGGAGACCGGGGCGAGGTGGCGCTGGTGCACAACGGCGTGATCGAGAACTGCGACGCCCTGCGAACAAAGCTCCTGGAGCTCGGCCACCGCTTCGCGTCGGAGACCGATACCGAGGTCGTCGCCCACCTGATCGAGGAAGCGTTCGATGGGAACCTCGAGCGCGCCGTTGCCGCCTCGCTGACCCAGGTGGAGGGCACGCTGGGGCTTGCCGTCATGAGCGTGCACGACCCGGCGCGGATCGTCGTGGCGCGCCGCGGCGCGCCCCTGCTGCTCGGGATCGGAGGGGCCGACGAAAAAGCGACCTGGGTCGCTTCCGATGTGGCGGCGGTCCTCGAGCACACCCGCGACATCGTGTACCTGGAAGACGACGAGATGGCCGTCCTCACCGCCTCGGGGCACCGGATCGTCGATCTCGGGAGAGGCCACGGCCGCATCGGATGGGAGCCCGTCCCGAAGGAAATCCGCCGCGTCGATTGGGATCTGAAGAAGATCGAGAAGGCGGGATACCCCCACTTCATGCTCCGCGAGATTCACGAACAACCCAATACCGTACGCGATGCGATGCGGGGCCGGTTGCTGGCGGAGGAAGGCACGGCCCGGCTCGGCGGGCTCGACGAATTCCGCCGGGAGATCGACGCGGCCGAGCGCATCGTCCTCACGGGGTGCGGGACGAGTTGGCATGCGGCGCTCGTCGGAGAATACCTCATCGAGGCGCTCGCGCGCCTTCCGGTCGAGGTGGAGTACGCCTCCGAGTTCCGATACCGGAACCCGATCCTCGCTCCGGGGACCTTGGTGGGCGGCATCTCCCAGTCGGGGGAGACCGCGGACACGCTCGCGGCCGTGCGCGAAGCCGGCCGGCTCGGGGCCCCCACATTCGGGGTCGTCAACGTGGTGGGCTCGACGATCGCACGGGAGACGCGCGCCGGAATCTACACGCACGCCGGCCCGGAGATCGGCGTCGCTTCCACGAAGGCCTTCCTGGCGCAGGTCGTTTCTCTCGCACTCCTCGGCCTCATGATCGCAAGGCGGCGCGGGATGAGCCGCCCGGAGGGCCGCGTTTTCGTGCGCGCCCTCGAAGGCCTTCCCGCCCTCATCGAGGAGGTCCTGGCAACGGAAGACCACATCCGGCGGGTGGCGGAAGAGTTCGCCCCCGCGCGCAACTTCCTCTATCTGGGGCGGGGCCCGAACTTTCCGATCGCCCTCGAGGGGGCGCTCAAGCTGAAGGAGATCTCCTACATCCATGCCGAGGGATACCCGGCGGCCGAGATGAAGCACGGGCCGATCGCGCTCATCGACGAAGACATGCCTGTCGTCTTCATGGCTCCGCGCGGCGCCGTCTACTCGAAGGTGCTCGTGAACATCGAGGAGGTGAAAGCGCGCGGCGGCCGCGTGATCGCGCTCGTGAACCGCCGGGAGACCGATCTCGCCCGGAAGGTGGATCACCTGATCCAGGTGCCCGCGACGCGGCCGCTCCTGCAACCGATCGTCAACGTCGTTCCGCTGCAGCTTCTCGCCTACCATATCGCCGTCCTGCGAGGCTGCGACGTGGATCGTCCGCGGAACCTCGCGAAGACCGTGACGGTCGAGTAGCCCCACGGACGCTGGCGACCCCGCCACCGGGGAGAGTGAAGGGGTTACAGGCGGAAAGGGCCGGTTGTATGTTTTGGGCGTCGCGTCCGCCGCCGGGCCGTACCCATCGGGCTGGCCGCCCGGTCGCGTGGTCCGGCGGGATCGGGATTGGAAGGGGATGCCAAGCGCCTACCTCCAGTGGATGAAGGATCAGGTCGCGAGATACGCGGGCACGCTCCGTGACGTCGTCATCCTCGCGCCCGTCTACGGTTTGTTGATGTTCACCCTCATGAAGGATCCGCGCCTGACCCGGCAGCAGCGGATTCTGGTGGATGCGGCCATCGCCTACCTCGTGAGTCCGGATGACGTGATTCCGGAGGATGAGGTCGGGCCGTACGGTTTTCTGGATGATGTTTTCTGCTGTGCGTATGTGACGCACCGGATCGGAGAGGAGCTTGGCTGGGATGTGGTGGAGGAGCACTGGACCGGCGAGCGCTCGGCGCTCGAGGTCTCGAACCATCTGCTCGCCCGCGAGCGGGAACTGCTCGGCGGGGCGGGTGATGACGTTCTCGAATTCGCGGGGCTCCTCGACCGGCGGTCGGACTCCGAAGCGGAACGCCCCCAACTCGTCCTCCCGGCGGCCGGCTAGCCGGAGCGGCGGATCGCGGATCGTCGCGGCCCTGGTCGTGCTCGCCGGGCTCGTCGGCGCGGAGCCGGTGGACGCCCAGTATCGTCTGACGGCCCCTTCCGGCAGCTTCGTCGAGTTCGAGGCCGATGTTCTCCTCCGCTTCCGGGACCGTTCCGACTCTCTCATGACCGATCTCGTGGAGGATCCCCACGTTCTCTACTTCCCTTCGTTCGGGCGGGATCTTGACGAGTCCGAGGCGCGGGACGCGTGGCCATGGAACGCGGTCGAGGTGGTGACGGATTCGAGCGCCGCGCTGGTGATGCCGGGGAACCTGAGGGAGGCCGGCCGGGCGTACGAGAGCTACGCGGTCCTGCGAATGCATGCCGTGCGTCAGGATCCCGACGTGGCCTGCGAGGTGCTCGTCTCACGGGAGGTCGAGGCGGTCGACGGATTCGTTGACGGGTGGATCGCGGCGCGACTCCTCTTCGGCGGGCCCGCCTACGAGCCGCTCGACGAACTCGCGTTGGCGCGCGAGGCCGGTGTCCTCCCGGGACTCATCCTCGACCGGTCGGATCGTCAGCTGGGCGGGTGTCTGCAGATGTCGCGCGAACGTGGCGCGGAGGACATCGCCGCGTACCGCGTCTGGCGAACGGAACGCTATCTGCCCCCGGGCGGGCGATGAGTCTCCGGCTCTACGACTCCCTTACGCGCCGGCTGCGCCTGTTCGAGCCCCTCGAGCCGGGCCGGGTGCGCATGTACACCTGTGGGCCCACCGTGTACGACCGCGCGCATATCGGGAACTTCCGCGCCTTTGCATGGGAAGACCTGCTTCGTCGCTACCTCCGGTTCAAGGGATATGAAGTCTGCCAGGTCATGAACCTGACGGATGTCGATGACCGGACGATCGCGGCGGCCTCCGCCCGGGGCGTGCCGCTGGCCGAGGTCACCGACCCCGTGATCGAGATGTTCCTCGAGGACTGGGACACGCTGGGGCTCGAGGAACCCGAGCATCGGCCGAGGGCGACCCGCTTCGTCGCGGGGATGATCCGGATGATCGAGTCCCTCTCCGAGCGCGGACTCACCTACGAAAGCGAGGGTTCGGTGTACTTCGCGATCGGGCGTTCCCCCGGGTACGGGCGGCTGGCCGGGATCGACTGCGGAAGCCTCACGGCGACCGGCAGGGCCGCGGGGGACGAGGAGTACGACAAGGATGATCCGAGGGACTTCGTCCTCTGGAAGGGTGGCGACCGCGGCGCGGATGATGCCGTAGCCGTGTGGGATTCTCCGTGGGGTCCCGGCCGGCCCGGCTGGCATCTCGAGTGCTCGGCGATGGCGATGCACCACCTGGGCGAGACGCTGGACATCCATACCGGAGGAGTCGACAACCTCTTCCCGCACCACACCAACGAGATCGCTCAGTCGGAAGGGGTGACGGGGAAGACGTTCTCGCAGTTCTGGCTCCATGCCGAGCACCTTCTGGTGGAAGGCCGGAAGATGTCGAAGTCGCTCGGAAACTGCTTCACGATCCCGGATCTGGTCGAACGCGGACACGCGCCCTCTGCGATCCGGTACCTGCTGCTCAGCGGACACCATCGGACCCAGCTGAACTTCACCTTCGACGGCTTGGAAGCGGCGGCCAAGGCCGTGACCCGGCTGCACGAGTTCAGGAACCGCGTGCGGGAGGCCGGCGGGGGGGAGATCGATGCGTCGACGGACATCGGAAAGGTCGCGGCGCGAGCGGGCGCTGCGTTCGAAGCGGCGATGGACGACGACCTGAACGTGAGCGAAGCGCTTTCGGCGGTGTTCGGGCTCGTGCGGGAAGCGAATCACCTGCTGGACGCTACCCATCCCCGGGCCCCCTCGGGCACCGAGGCCGCCCTCGCCGTGATCGACGGGTTCGATCGTGTCTTCGGGGTGCTGGCCGTGCGGGATCGCGAGTCATCCGGGGGCGATGACGAACTCGTCGCGTGGGCGACGGCCCGCGTGGGCGAGCGCGAACGTGCCCGGGCGAGCCGGGACTTCGCGCGCGCCGATGCGATTCGCGCCGAACTCGAAGCCCGTGGGGTGATCGTGGAGGATCTGGCGGAGTTCACCCGCCTTCGGGTGGGTGGGCGCACGATCCAGATGCCGCGTCCGCTTCGGACGGCCGGATGAGGCGCTGGCGCCCGCGGATGGCGGTCGAATCGAGCGCCCGAAAAACACCTTGACGGTCAGCCGTGCATGCCCCTATGTTAGAAGACTATTGTGCGGAAGGGTCGCTGGCGTAGCTCAACCGGTAGAGCGTCGGATTTGTAATCCGGAGGTTGTGGGTTCGAGCCCCACCGCCAGCTCGGTCGAGTCGGACGAACAGCCGCCCCGAAGCGGCGAACCCTGGAACTCATCGATCGGGCGTCGATCGGGCGCCAGGCACCGGCGGTGGGGTACCGAAGCGGCCAAACGGGGCAGACTGTAAATCTGCTGGCTTATGCCTTCGGAGGTTCGAATCCTCCCCCCACCACCTTCACGAGACCACTGACGAAACAAGGGGCGTAGCCCGCGCGCGAACAGGAGGAGCGCCCGGCGCGGGGGTCACTCCGCCGAACCCGTAGTCCGAGAGGAGAACGAGGGGCGATGGCGAAGGAAAAGTTCGAGCGAACGAAGCCGCACGTG